>JBBRGM010000178.1:0-8694 GCA_038240725.1 Burkholderiales bacterium
CCTGTTGCTCGGATGCATGCTTGCCAAACTGGCGGCCCCATCCTTCTACTTGCGTTGTATCGGGCCACAGGAGCAATACCGCCTTGACCAGGGGATCGGCAGCAGCCAGGTCGGCCGGCGAAGGCGTGGCGATCGGGGCCAGTGCGTTGTCGGCGAAGCCCGCGTAGAAGTGTCGGGCAAAAACCATTGCCGGGCTTTGTTCGGCGGTCAGCCCAACGACTAAGTCGACCGGCTCGGGCCAGTTCTCTTCAATGGCTTTCCGAAGCATCCCGAGCGCATTGCGCGTCGGATAGCGTTTGATCAGCCAGGCGATCTGTCGCTCGATGTGGTCCAGAGATCGAGAGGAAGCCAGTCGCTTGGAAGCGATCTGGTCGAAGCCGATCTCCACCAGACGTCTTTGCGCGACTTGCTCTTCGCAGTCGATGGGTGCAACAGCAGCGTGCTGCTGTTGTTTAGAAGTTTTATTTGTTCGTTTTATTTCTATACCGCTATCTTTTTTGGACCGGTGCGCCGCTCTCCTTTCTGAATCCGTCTCGCTATCTTCTTTGGACCGGTCATCCGCTACCCTTTTTGAACCGGTGAGATCACAAGTCGGGTTCTCTTCCGCTATCTTTTTTGAACTGGTGGAAGCAATCGTCAGCGCATCTGTCGCCCACTTCAGGCCGTAGACCGCCGCTTTGCTTGCCCGTCCTGCATTGGGATCGAACCGCCCCGCCTCGATCCGGGCGATATAGTTCGCTGTGAGCGCATGCTTGAGCGCGCTCGCCAGATGGGTCGGGTTTACGATGCCGGTATAGCGCTGGATATCCGCGTAGGAGAGCGCGACCTGCTGGCGGCGGAAGCCACGCTTTACTTCGAACCCGATGGAGAATCGAATGATCGAGCCTACTACCTTTAATACCGACAAGGGCTCGTTCGGCAGGAGGCGGGTGAACAATGGATTGGGGATATAGGTGCGGTTACTGGCACCTTCGAAGAAACCCTGGAACCGTGCAGGATCGGTGACGTACTCACCGTCATGCCACTTCAACTCGAACACGCTCGACTCCCCGTCGGCGCCGGCCTGCGATGGGCGTCCTTGGTGGATGCGTTGGAGCAGATTTCCGCGGATCGCCAGACTAATGGCTTCCTTGAGTGCACCGCGGCTGATCCCCGCCTTCTCGATCAGCTCACGATAGGACACCTTGTGTTGCTCGCTCATCGGACGACCATCGCGGTCGCTCCAGGCGAATGTGCGGTAGATGCAGTAGCCGACGAGGCGGACCACGCCGCGGGGGAAATGCGGAAGGACAACATCGAAGAACTGGTTCGGGCAGTAGGTAGTGTTACTCTGGAGTGGCGCGAATCCTTCGAAGTCTGGATATTTCGGGGTGGGCAGGATTTCGGGACGACTCTGGGCTTCGTCGTAGGTCATAGCACGGGCCCGTTAGCGACGGCGCTCGAATCCAGTGCTCCCGGGACGCGAATGCGTCGGGCGAAATTAGGCCCGGCCCTGTAAAGAAGAGCGATCCTTTTTGCTATGCCTGATCGAGCCCAGCTACATGTTCTTCGTTCGCGCAACACCCATCGAAGTTTCGATTTGGCAGCGCGCGTATGCCGATGTAATGCAATTGAGACTGTAGCCATTTATGTACCACCGTCAGACACGCCTCGGCTCGCCAGGGCTCGTCTAGACTGCGACTGACACTTGGCAGGCGTCGCAGGTGATTGATTATAAATGGACGTTGATAAAACAAAGCGACTCTTAATCCGTTGGTTCCGAGTTCGAGTCTCGGGTGGCCTACCAATAAAGACACGCGGTTAGCTTCTACGCTTCCCATCGTTGTTATTCCGCTGTAGCCATTTTTGTATCAGATGGTTCGATCCGCGCTGCAGCCTTCGCAATTGTCAGGCGCACGGCGCTATCACGTGGTCACTCTCCGTGACAAAACGGTGGCCGAGCCGCATCGGAGTCTGTTTTTTCGTCGATCACCAAGCACGACGGCGGCGTTGGCCGGCGATGCTTCCGGGCGCCGCTCGACAAGGCCATCGGAACCGCTTCGGACATGTGATTTGCCATGGTGCGGATTGCGGTTCACGCAACAGGTGCGGCGGCCATCTCGGGATGTCTTCACCGACCGTCCGAAGCGACCGATCTGCGCGCTATTGCACTCGGCTCGCGGTGGTCGCAATCGACCGCCCGGGTAGATCAGAACGCTTCCCTGCTAGGAGAAAATTCGATGAAAAGCATTCAAGCGGACCCGATACCATGTCACGCGTGATCGTCATCACGGGAGCCAGTGAAGGCATCGGCGCCTTGCTTGCGAAGCGGCTGGCGGCGAAAGGCGACTCGCTCGTTCTCGCCGCGCGCCGAAACGACAAGCTGCAGCAGGTCGCCCGCGAATGCGGGGGCAAAGTGCTAACCGTCGCCACCGACGTGACAAAACGAGCCGACGTGGACCGGTTACGTGACGCGGCGTTGGAGCACTTCGGACATGTCGATGTCTGGGTCAACAACGCGGGCCGCGGCATCGGCATCCGCGTAATGGACTTCACCGAAGATGATCTCGACGCAATGCTGGCGGTCAACCTGAAGTCGGCCTGGTATGGAATGCGCGCGATCGTCCCGCACTTTCAGGCGCGTCGACGAGGCCATCTCATCAACATCTGATCGGTCCTGGCGCGCATACCAATGGTATCGGTACGCTCGGCATACAGCGCAGCGAAAGCCGCGCTCAACGCGCTGACTGCAGGCCTGCGGATGGATTTGCATGCCGCGTATCCGGATATTCATATTTCGCTGATCTCGCCCGGTCCCGTCTCCACCGAGTTTCACAACAACGCACTCGGTGGTACACCGAGCAGTCGTGGAATGGAGATGCAGTCACCAGAGGAAGTTGTGCAGGTGATCGAATGTGTGATCGACGAGCCTGCTGCCGACGTCTATACCAATCCAGCGAGCGCGGACCTGGTCCAGCACTACTATCGAGACCTGCTCGCATTCGAAGGAGAGCTGCTAGCTGGTATGAAGAAATGACGGTGCTATGCGACCCGTTACGCCGAAGTGTACCGATGACCGGAATCGCATTCCGACCGAGGTCATGATCGAAAACACGGCGGGCGTCGAATCGGTCGGAAAGTATCGTCAAGTCGCAGCGCACGTGCAAACGAAAGCGTGCCGTTTCTGGAGCTCGCCAATTTCCAGGTTGTGACTCAGGATCCGTGCGATTGACTGTTTTGCCGCCGACAGGCTACCTTCTTATTCCGTCAAGACGGCATTGTTTTTTCCTATGCCAACGGCGAACTGGGCGCAATGCCCACGCGGGAATGACAATGCCAAGATAGCGCGCCCGGACAATTGTTCCTTGACGTCCGCGCGAACCAGGGGAGGAGCGGAATGAGCGTGTCCGGCATTTTCGCGCGAATGGTCGCGCTAGTCGGCGACACGGCGATCCTGTGGCGGCGCCTGCAAGGCAGCGTGCATCACCAGGCAGTTGGCGCCGCGCCGACGATTCCGAGGGCAAGGCCGCAAGGCAGTATGCCCACGCTAAAGATGCCGACGGCCAAGGGATGGGCAGCGGGACAGACTCCAGTTGCGGCACCCGGTCTCAAGGTCAACGCGTTTGCCGCCGGCCTCAAGCATCCCCGCTGGATCAACGTGCTGGCCAATGGCGATGTCACCGTCGCCGAGGCGCTGTTCCTGCCGGGACCCATCAAGTCCGTCTTCGACTACGCCATGGTCAGCACGATGAGGCGCGCCGCGGCCGTCGGCGTTAGCCCGAATCGGATTACATTGTTGCGCGACGCGGATCGCGACGGTGTGGCAGAAACACGGGAGACGTTCCTCGAGGAGCTGAGTCAACCGTTCGGCATGGCGTTGTTGGGCGATACGTTCTATGTCGGCAACACCGACGGCGTGGTCGCCTTCCCCTACATCTCGGGCGCGACCCGCATCACCGCGCCGGGGCGCAAGCTGACACAGTTCAAGCACGGCGGACATTGGACGCGGAGCCTGCTGCCGAGTCCGGATGGACGAAAGCTTTTCGTCGGCGTCGGCTCGTTCAGCAATATCGGCGAGCGCGGCCTCGACATCGAGGACGGCCGCGCCTGCATCTACGAACTCGATCTGGCAACCGGCAGCAGCCGAGTGTTCGGCTCCGGGCTGCGCAACCCCGTGGGGCTTGCCTGGGAGCCACGATCCGGAGTGCTGTGGACGGTAGTCAACGAACGCGACGGCCTGGGTGACGAGACGCCGCCGGACTACCTGACCTCCGTGCGAGAGGGAGGCTTCTATGGTTGGCCTTATTGTTACTGGGGGCGGACGATAGACGACCGGGTACCGCAGGATCCGCGAGCTGTCGCCACGGCCATAGTGCCGGACTACGCACTGGGCGGGCACACCGCGTCGCTGGGCCTGTGCTGGCTGCCCGCAGGAACGCTGCCAGGATTTCCCGAGGGCATGGCCATCGGGCAGCACGGGTCTTGGAATCGCAGCAAGCTCAGCGGATACCGGGTCGTCTTCGTGCCCTTTATCGATGGGCGCCCGAGCGGGCCGCCACAGGACATCCTGACGGGGTTTCTCTCCCCTGACGAACGGGAGTCCTATGGACGGCCGGTAGGCGTCGCGATCGGCCCCGACGGTTCCTTGCTGGTGGCGGACGACGTAGGCGACGTGATCTGGCGCGTGACGGCCGCGTAGCTGGGATCAATCAGTTAAGTAGACTTGCGATGCCAGCCATTCCTGCTTGATACTTCATATGCGCGGCGATTCAGTTTTTCCATCGGACTTATGCTCGTTGCGTGTTAACCGCCGTTGGTCGAAGTACATTCGCCGTCCACAGTTGAATTATTCATCCCCAGGTCACGTGAGCAGTTTCCGCGCGTCTAAAGCGATCGTCTTCTTCTCTCGCCTGACTAAGTTACTTCAAGTGACAAAATAGCTTCTCAATTTGGCGGTAGCAGCGGCATCTGCGACCCGTTCGCAGCGGCTTCGTCGCTGGGTGCTGCTCACTGATATTGGAGTTTTTCGAATGAGCATATTGACGCCTGAACAACAACAGGCTTTCGAGCGCGACGGGTTCGTCCTGGTGAAGGGTTTGTTCGATTCAAAGGAAGCCGAGCTGCTGCGCACCGCGATGGAAACCGATCCGCAGGTGCGCGGCAATCTATACGATCGCCTCGACGCCGCGGGTAAGGCGACCAAGATGGTGACGTGGAATCACCCGGGCGATAGCGTCTACGGATTGGCCGCGCGCAGCGAGCGCGTGGTCAACACAATGGAAGGTCTGCTCGATGGCGAGGTGTATCACTACCACTCGAAGCTGACCGCGAAAGAACCGTACGACGGCGGCGCCTGGGAATGGCATCTGGATTACGGCTACTGGTACAACAACGGCTGCGTGTATCCGCTGATGGCGAGCGTGATGGTGGCGCTCGACCAATGCACGAAAGAAAACGGCTGCCTGCAGGTCGTGAAAGGCTCGCACCTGATCGGCCGCATCGACCACGGCGTGATGGAAGGCAGCCAGGTCGGCGCGGATCCGCGACGCGTCGATGAGGTTCTCAAGCGCCACGAGATCGTCTACGCCGAGATGGACGCGGGCGATGGCTTGTTCTTTCACTGCAACACCCTGCATCGCTCGGATCAGAATCGTTCATCGGCACGCCGCTGGACGGTGTTGTTCTGCTACAACGCCGCGCGCAACAATCCATACGTCGAGCACCATCACCCGTCATACACACCGCTCGTCAAAGTCGAAGATGGCGCAATCAAGGCAGCCGGCTTGAAGATGGCGAGCGGTGTCAACGAAAGCTTTATGAACAAGGCTTATACGCCGCCGGAAATCAAAACCAAGGTAGCAGACGGCAGCATCGCGCCGCGCTGACCAGTACTCGGGTTGATGCGGGACTGGCGAACATCTATGCGCTTGCGCTGGTGGCCAGGCGCATAGATCGCAGCACGCGCAAAGCGGCGCACGCGGCGCCGTAACCGTTGTCGATGTTCATCACGGTCAAGCCCGGCGCGCAGCTCGACAGCATCGAGCGCAGCGCCGAATCGCCGCCGGCCGATACACCGTAGCCCACCGAAGTCGGCACGCCGATTATTACGCCGCCGACCAATCCACCCAGCACCGTCGGCAGTGCGGCATCCATCCCCGCCACCGCGATGATCACGGGCATCTTGCGCAGCTCTTCGACTCGTTCCAGCAGGCGCCACAAGCCCGCGACGCCGACGTCGGTCATCTCGATATTCGGGACGCCGTAATAGCGCAAAGTGCGCGCGGCCTCGCGGCTGACAAACACATCCGACGTTCCTGCCGCCACAACGGCAATCTGCGCTTCGCCTACGAGCTCGTGCGGCGCATCGAAATAACCTGTGCGCGAGATCGGTTCGAAGTCGATGCGCCCCCGCAACGGCTCGGGAAGCTGCGCGAATTGTTCCGCAGACAGGCGCGTCAGCAACAACCGAATCTGGGCGTCATGCGCTTTCTCCAGGATCTGGATAAGGTGCGGCACCGCTTTTCCGCTGCAGTAGATGGCCTCGTCGAAGCCGAGACGATCGGCGCGCTGCAGATCGAGCTTGATGTCTTGCTTATGGTGCGAGGGCATACCGGCGAACGAGTATTGCTGCGAAGACGTGCGATCGCATTCGCACTACGTCGCGCTGACGGCCGAGTCCGGCGCCGGTGCTCGGACCAGTTTGATGGGATGCAGAAAAGCACTGCCGACCCGATATGTGGCGAAACTCACCGGGTAGTCGAATCCGGCCGTGCGGAACAGCGAATTAACTTCGTCTGCGAGGTGAGTGCGATTATCGACCGTCATGGCCGCGAGCGAATTCGCGTCCAATTCGATGACCACCCCTTCCGCCCGAACGCGACAGCGAACGGTTTTCGGGTCCAATCGAGCAGTCACCAAATTCTCGGTCGCATGCACGCACTCCAGCATCTGTGCGTCGATGCCGATGCCGGTCTCGATGCGGCTGGAGAGACACGGCGAGGACGGCAATTCCGCCAGAGCGGGAAGGCCGAGGTGGCGGGCGATGTTGCGCACCATATTCTTATCGACCTGTGCTTCGACCCACGGATGGCGGACGTTGTGATCCTTTGCGGCGATCAGCCCCGGCCGGTATTCGCCGAGATCGTCGAGGTTGGCGCCCGACACGACTTGCGCGACCGTATGCGGCGTAATCGCGCCATACAGACTGGTCTTGCAGTGAAAACAGCGATTCACCGGGTTCGCCATGTAGTCGGCGCTTTGAAACTCGCCCGCATCTATAACCGTAAGACGCCAGCCTTCGCGGGCGCCGAGATCGCGCGTACGCGAAGTTGCTTCGCCGGGAACCGCAGGCGACGTCGCATGGAACATCGCCACGTCGCCTCCGAGCACACGGTGCGCGAAGGTCGCCAAGGTCATGCTGTCCACACCGCCGCTGACGGCGACGGCAACGCTGCCCATGTTGCGCAATATTTTTTCCACCGCAGCCAGGCAGGCTGACATCGCAGCGGCGTCATTCGGGTCGTTCATTGGTTTCCTTTGCCAGTCCAGCCCGCTCCGCTTTGCGCCGCACGCCGTCGCGCTGTTGCCGGCCGCCATCGATCGCGCGCAAGTCATCGCTTTCGGCTTTCGCCGTTTCCATCGCAGGGCGCTTCGCGGTCTTGATCCGGATGCGGCGGCCATCGACCTCGACCTGCGTATTGCTGCGTGGCAGGACCGCACGGTTCAGCACTTGCCAGCGCAACCCCAGGGTCGCAGTTTCGGTGAAGCACGCCTCGAATACGCTTTCCATTTGCGCCGGCTCTGCGAGCAACTGAATGTGCGCAGCCATGCGGCCCTTCTTGCCGAACGCCGGTATCTGCAGCACATCGAGCACCCCCGCATGCGCACGCAACCGGTCCAATCCTATTGCGAGGTCTTCAGCCGTCTGGTCGTCGACTTCGAAAGCAATCTGGGCGACCTCATCCCGTGTGACTTCAGATGACGCCTCATCGAAAACGAGCAGACGAAGAACATTGCTTAAGCCGGGAAAAGTCTTGGTCCCGAAGCCGCTGCCGGTCTGCAGCAAACGGCGCCGCGACCCGGCGCAATGTTGCGCAGCATTTAGATGGAGCAAAATCGCTGCGCCGGTTGGCGTCACGCGCTCGCCCTGCAATCCATCGTTGAAGAATTCAAAGCCTTTTAGCAGAAGCGTCGTGGCCGGCACCGGCACCGGCAGCCAACCGTGGTCGGTTTTCACGCGGCCCGCACCCTGTGGCAAAGCGCTCACCGTCCACGCATCGGCATTCAATGCGTCGATCAAAAACGCCGCCCCGACGATATCAGCGATGGAGTCCCAGCCGCCCAGCTCGTGAAAGCTGACGTCGTCGGGCGTCATGCCGTGTACTTTGCTTTCGGCCTCGGCCAGCAAAGAGAACATGTGGATTGCTCGCGTACGCACCGGCGCGGATAAATTGGCGCGTTCGAGCTGCGCTTTGATGTCTCGAAACGGAACATGTCGATGCTGCGTGCTGCCGAGCTCGCGGCTACCCGCTTCGCGTTCTCGATATGCCGGCTCTTCCACCAGAAAACGTAATCCGGTGAGTGCGTGGTCGCGATGGTCGGCAACCCGGCACGTGATCGTCTCCGGCAGGCCGGCCGCGCGAATCGCCTTGAACATGGGCTCCGTAAACGCGGGGAACGCGTCCAGGGTCGCGGCGATGAACATGTCGCCGGCTA
>JBBRGM010000179.1:0-8688 GCA_038240725.1 Burkholderiales bacterium
CTTGAGCGCCCTCGACGAAGGGAGGCCGGCGCGAGCGCGGCGGCCTGAATGATCCGCGTGCGTCAGCCGAACGTGAATGCAAATGCTTCCACGCCCGGATCGAGAAACTCGATGTCGAACAGCCGATCGGCGATGGGCTTCGGCTGTCGTATCAGTTGATACAGCCGCTGCTCGGAAGCGATGCCGTTACCCTGAGCGTCGACATCGATGCCGTGCGCAGCGCCCGGCGGCTGCCCGTCGATGAGCACGCGAAATCGCACGGACGCTCCTCGCATCGCCGGCCCCATGACGAGATGCAGATCGCGGGCGTGAAAGCGATAAGCGATTCGCCCGTTCGCCGTGTTCAAAACCGTGGCCTGTTTGTTCACCGTCCAATCGCCGGCAAGGGCCCAATGATTGAGCGGCAACCGCGCGGGGGCGGTATAGACGCGGCGCTTGTCCAATGTCGGGCCGCCGGCAGACGCAAAGTTTTCCGTGCGATCGTAGCCGACATAATTTTCCGGAGACTTCAAGTTGCTCCAATCGGCTGCAACCTCCGCACCGCGGGCATCAACCGAAACCAGATCATGACTGACCGCGCCGTTTCCGGCCTCTGCGAGTAGCTGTTGAAGAATCTTCTCCGACTTCTCGTATTCGCCCTCGCCGAATTGATGATGTCGAATACGCCCCTGTGCATCGACGAAATAAAGGGCCGGCCAATACTGGTTCTTGAATGCACGCCAAATCGCATGATCGTTATCGATGGCAACGGGAAAGCCGACCCGCATATCCTTCGCCGCCCGGCGAACGTTATCGAGGTCTTTCTCGAACTCGAATTCCGGCGCGTGCACGCCGATTACCACCAGGCCTCGATCCTTGTATTTTTCCGCCCACGCACGGACATGCGGGAGCGTGCGTAGCCAATTGATGTAGGTGTAAGTCCAAAAGTCGATGAGGACGACTTTTCCGCGCAGACTGGCTTGCGTCAATGGCGGCGAATTGAGCCACTCGGGCGCGCTGTCGAGAGAACGCAATTCACCTTCGCCGGGCGATTGAACCGCTGCGACTGCCATCTGCTGCCACATGCTTTTGTCCTCGGTAGAGTTCTCGAGCGGAACCGCGATTGCGCTGGCAAATAACGCGGCAAGGAACAACTGATTTGCTCTCATGATGGATGCTCTCCACGTTTGCTCGACTCTCGCTCTTGATCAGCATGAGCGAGTTTGACTGCAGGGGAATGGTTGCAGAAGCGTGGAGGCAAACCTATTGGACTATGGTGTCGGTCGATACCAGGTATTACTCGGCGCGACTGAGTCGCTCGCACGAACACCGCGAGCTTGCCTGACTGGCTACAGGAAACCAGCCGAAGTACCGACGGCTAGCAGGTATGGCGTACAGATTGGTTCTGAGCCGTGATGAAAGGATGACGCCATAGTTGTTGCTGGCGCCGGTCAGGCTGGTGCTCACATCGATCGCATACCGACACCGATGTATGATAAGGATTCGTCGTGGAGTGGCATGTTCTCGTTTCCCGGCGCCCGTCGCGAAAGGACAACGGAATGGAGAGCGAGCTGCACCGCGTCGTCGATGCCCTCACCGGTTGGATCGCGAGTGCGATCGCTGACGGGCACATCGACTTCCTCAGTCACTGCTGGCGCGAATACACGCCTGAGCTCGAACGCTCGCGTTCCATTCGGGCTGCTGGTAAGTCCCGTGTAATGGACGCACGCCCGTTGCACTTAGATCAAGAGCATTGCTGGTTTCTCCACCGTGCCTGTCCGCTGGCTGACGCATTAGAACAGGCCGTTGGCCGCAGCAGCTTGCAAGACAATCGCGTGACGGCGCAGGTGTCCTCAGGCGATCATCGGTAGCTCGAGGGCTGCTGCGCGAGGCACGTCGGTGCGACCACGCAGAGTAAGAAAAGCCATGCGCCGTTTCGCTCCCACGCGGAAGCGGTCGTGCGCGTCATCGAGCTTGCGGCGACTGGATCAACCGCTCGAGCCGCTCCGTAGGCGACGGGTGTAAACGGCCCGCCGTTGCAGGAGATCCATTCAGGAGGAATCCACCATGAAGACGGTCGCGGTACCCATTTCCTTTGCCGGCTCCCAGCTGAGCGATACACGTCATGTGTGTGCGTTCTTCAACAGCGACGACGAGAAGTATCGCGTATTGCTGCCGTTCATAAAGGACGGGTTCGAGTGCGGCCACAAGGCGGTTCACGTCGTTAACCCTGATCAACGTCACGACCATCTGGAACGATTGGCCGCCGCAGGGATCGACACGACAGCCGCCGAGGAGAATGGGCAATTCGAGCTTTGGACCAACACCGAAACGTACCTTCGGGACGGCCGTTTCGATCAGGACCGGATGCTGGAGGTGTTCGAGCAGTTGGCGAGCGGCAACGCGAAGGGCGAGTTTCCGCTCAGTCGCATTGTGTGCCACATGGACTGGGCGGCTGGAGGCCGATCGCACATCGACGATCTCGTCGAGTTCGAATCGCGTGTGAATGATGTGTGGAGCCGGCACGACGACGCCGTCATCTGCACGTACGACCTTGCAAAATTCAGAGGAGACACGGTGATCGACATCATGCGCACGCACCCCATGGTCATCATCGGCGGCATCCTCCAGCAGAATCCGTTCTTCGTTCCGCCGGAGCAGTTTCTCAACGAAGTTCGCGAACGGCGGACCCGGCGCGCTGCGCAGCCTTCGACGGCACGCTGACATGGATGCAGCCCGAACACGCCGCGGTGGAGATCAAGCGCCTTCAGCGGTGCATCAGTGATCTCATCAGCGTCCTCGCTCTTCCGGCCATGTCGAGCGGCGGCGAGCCATCCCAGATCGCGCACACCTTGCTCGACTCGCTGCTGCCGATGCTTCACCTCGATTTCGTCTATGCCCGGTTGACGCAGCGCGTCGGGGACGAGTGCATCGAACTGATCCGGACCGCTGACGCTCAGACCGCCGAGCCCTCGCAGCTGGGTAAAGTGTTCGACGACTGGTTGCACGAGAGTCCACAGAAATGGCCCCGCCTCATACGCGATCCCGGTGGAGAGGGCGAGATCGCGATCGTGCCGTTGCGGCTGGGACTGCACGGTGAGCTGAGCCTGCTCGTAGCCGGGTCTCATCGACCGGACTTCCCGGCGCAAACCGAGAGACTGGTTTTGAGCGTGGCGGCGAACCAGGCGGCCATCGACCTGCAAGGGGCGTGGCTCCTGAGCGAGCAGAGGCGGGTCGCCAGGGAGCTCGACCAACGCGTCGCGCAACGTACTGCAGAGCTTGCCGCCGCCAACGATGAGTTAAGAAAAGAAGTTGTCGAACGCAGGCAGGTTGAAGAAGCGCTCCGGACGAGTGAAACCAATCTTCGCCGGATCATCGACGAGCGGAAGCGCGCGGAGGAGGCCCTTAGGCGCAGTGAGGCTCGGCTTGCTGATAGCGAGCGGGACCTTCAGCTGACGATCGACACGATCCCCGTATTCGTCGCGACGTATCGGCCCGACGGTACGCGCAGTTTCGTCAATCGGACATGGCAGGAGTATATGGGGCTCACATTGGAAGAGGCGACGAGGGCAGGCGCGAAGACTTTTCCTCACTTCCATCCCGCCGATGCCGAACTAAATGATAAGGCGTGGCGCGCATCGCTCGAAGATGGGGAACCGCTCTCGATTGAAGTGCGCGTACGCCGCGCCGATGGACAGTATCGGTGGCATACATCTCGGCGCGTTCCCTTGCGCGACGAGAAGGGAGACGTCGTCAAATGGTATTCAGTCGGTATCGACATCGAGGATCAGAAGGTCGCGGAAGATGCGCTACGCTTGAGCGAAGCCCGACTCGCCGAAACCGAACGCGAGCTTCGCAAGCTCATCAACACGATTCCCGTGCTGGCCTGGTGCAATCTTCCTGACGGTTCAAACGAATTTCTCAACCAGCCGTGGCATGACTACACGGGCCTTCCCCCGGAGGAGTCGCACGGCTGGGGATGGCAAGTCACGATTCATCCAGATGATCTGCCCGGGTTATTGGATGAGTGGCGGGAGCTCCTGGATTCAGGAGAGCCTGGAGAAATCGAAGCACGCCTGCGCCGTTTTGACGGCGTGTACCGATGGTTTCTGTTCCGTGTTAACCCACTGCGCGATGAATCCGGCGGCATCGTCAAGTGGTACGGGACAAACACCGATATCGACGACCGGAAGCGCGCGGAGGAAGAACTGCGGCGCAACGAGGCATTTCTCGCAGAAGGTCAACGCCTCAGCTTGACCGGCAGTTTTTCGTGGCGCGCGTCGACTGACGAAATCACATGGTCGGAGCAGCTCTATCGCATTTTCGAGTTCGATCAAAGTGTGACCGTGACGCTCGAGCTCATCGGCACTCGAGTTCATCCGGAAGACATCCCGTTGTTGAATGACATGATCGACCGAGCACGCGGCGCCGCGAGCGACTTTGAATACGAGCACCGATTGCAGATGCCCGACCATTCGGTCAAGTATGTGCACCTGGTCGCTCATGCCACTCGGGATAAGGAGAGTCGACTGGAATACATCGGCGCGGTGCAGGATGTGACGCAGCGTCGATTCTCGGAAGAGGCACTGGGCAAGGCACGATCGGAGCTCGCACACGTGGCCAGGGTTATGAGTCTCGGCGCATTGACGGCGTCGATCGCGCACGAAGTCAACCAGCCGCTGTCGGGGATCGTCACCAATGCCAGCACCTGCCTGCGAATGCTGGCCGCCGATCCTCCCAACGTCGACGGCGCGCGCGAGACCGCGCGGCGCACGCTTCGCGATGGCAACCGCGCGTCCGATGTGATCACGCGATTGCGCGCGCTGTTTGCCAAGAAGGAAACCGCGGCCGAATCGGTGGACCTGAATGAAGCCGCACGAGAGGTGATTGCGCTGTCGTTGAGTGAGCTGCAGAGAAGCCGGGTGATTCTGCGACCGGAGCTCGCCGACGAGCTTCCGCCGCTCACAGGCGATCGTGTGCAGCTTCAGCAGGTCATCTTGAATCTGCTCTTGAACGCCTCGGACGCGATGAGCGGCGTCGAAGATCGTCCGAGGCAGCTGGTGATCAGAACTGAACGGGAGGAAAGCGATCGTGTACGTCTGAGTGTGCAAGATGCGGGGGTCGGTTTCGAACCTCAAGGTATGGAGAAACTCTTCGAAGCGTTCTACTCAACCAAGCGAAACGGCATGGGAATCGGGCTATCCATCAGTCGCTCGATTATCGAGAGCCATCATGGCCGTTTATGGGCAGCACCCAACGACGGTCCGGGCGCGACGTTTTCATTTTCTATTCCGCGCGAGTCCTGGCTTGCGACCAGCATCCATAGCTTCGGCGCCACACGGACATCTGCTGCGACGGATGCGGCGCACAGCGTGAGGGATGCGTGATGGTCACCACGCTGACTGGTGTCGGCGGCGAGCTCGGCATCAGCGAGATCCCGCGAAGGCACACCGAGCCAACATGATGCGAAGATGAAGGCCGCAACTCTTGCGGACCTGGTGACTATGTCCGCGAGATTGCGCTTCGCGTCGCCTAAGAAAGGCTGACAGCACACCGACCAGCGCTCCGCTACTTCATGAAGGCCCGGACGAGCTGCGCAATTTCATCCGCTGCGGTATCGAGCGCGAAATGACCCGCATCGAGGACGTGCAGTTCCGCATTCGGCACGTCGCGGCGATAGGCCTCGGGTTCCGAAAGCGCGAAAGACAGATCGTATTTGCCCCAGAGGACGAGGAGCCGAGGCTGCTTTTCGCGCATCCAAGCCTGCCACTTGGGGTAGGCGTCGACGTTCGTACGGTAGTCGTAGAAGAGGTCGCTCTGAATGTCGACCTGACCGGGCTGGTTGAGAAAGGCAAATTCATCGGTCCAGAGATCCGGATCATAGCGTTGAACGTTGGGATCGCTCCCGACGTGGCGCGTCCGCGTCGTCGCCAGCGATAGCAGATTTGTGCGAAGTGCGCTCTCGTTGGCAGCGCGATCGGCCCAAAAGGCACGCCGCGTTTTCCAATTCGCGCCCAAGCCTTCGTTGTGCGCCACCGCGTCTTGCACGATGAGAGCCTCGATCCGCTCCGGATGGATCAAGGCCATGCGAAAACCGACGAGTCCGCCGTAATCCTGCATGTAGAGCGTGTAGCGCGAGATCCCCAGCGCTTCGGTGAAGTGATTCATGATCTCGGCGTAGCGATCGAACGTATACGCGAATTTCTTTGGGTCCGGCCAATCGCTGTGTCCGAAGCCCGGGTAATCGGGTGCGACAAGATGATAGCGATCGGAAAGACGGGCGAAGAGCGGCTCGAACATTCGCGATGAAGAAGGAAGTCCGTGCAGCAGTAGCAGGATCGGCGCGTCTTTCGGGCCGGCCTCTCTGTACAAGATCGAAAGACCATCCACCTGTATCGTGAGATAAGAAGTCGGGTGTTCTACGGGACGTTTTGTTCCTTCGGCCAGCAGCTGTAATGGTGCGAGCATCAAAGAAACCGCAAATGCCATGCGGGAGAACAGCAAACATCGGGTGCAACGGGGCGAGTTGAAAAGACGCATGGTTTATCTCCGCTTGTTTTCCATTACCGTTGAGCGTGATCACCGGCGTTCCTCCACTTCTCAAGGTTCAGGTCGGATTCACAACACACGGCTTCATCACACCAGAAACGCGGAACGCTATCCATTGGACGATGGTATCGATCGATACCATCGCATCCGTCGGCACCGACACCTTCGTCTAATCGACTCGGTTCATCGCTGCTGGTCTAATCGCACGGCATGTTCATCGTCATGTCGCACCGACCGATGAAAGAAGTAAGAACGCCAATCTTAATAATGGAGGCTGACAATGAAGCGTAAGCGCAGGCTGACGATTGCGATCAGTACGGTAGTGCTCGCCGTCTTGGGCGGCACGGCCATTTCCGCGCAGGACAAATACACGTTGCAAGTGCCGAATGGGATCGCGTTCTCTGACTTCCGGGGATACGAACACTGGGAGGTTGTCGCCGTTAGCCAGACCGACGACCTGCTCAAGGTGATGGTGGCCAATCCCGTGATGATCGACGCCTACCGGGCCGGCGTTCCCGGCAACGGCCAGCCGTTTCCCGACGGCTCCAAGATTGCGAAGATCGAGTGGAAACCGAAAAAGATGACGGAGTCCCCCTTTTCAGTGAACGTGCCGAACACTTTGCAAGACGTTTTTCTCATCGAGAAAGATACCAAGAGATTCCCGGACACGAGCGGCTGGGGATACGCCGTTTTTCTTTATGACCCCAAGTCCGACACATTCGCGCCCGATGCGAGCAGCCCCGTCAATTGCGGGTACGCGTGCCATACGATCGTGAAGGCAAAGGATTACATTTTCCACTCGTACCAGAAGCGGTGATTCGGCACGAAGGTAATCTGTACTCGGTTGAGGATGAAGCATCTTCCCGCGACGAGGGACGAGTCACAGTTACCCACGTATCGATATTCACGGACAACTGGAACGCCAAGATCCCGCATTGCTGAAGATGGTCCCGGTAATGCGAACCTGGCCCGCTGAACTCGACGGAGGTGATGTATGGCTTCACGTCTGCTGATGACGCTTCAGGTTGTCGTCCCGCCGCCGCAAAAGCTCGGCGCTGTGCCGCATGGAACGCGTGTGGTAGCGCCCATTACGAGCGGCACCTTCGAAGGCCCTCGGCTGCGGGGCCAGGTCTTGCCAGGTGGAGGTGACTGGACGCTCTTGCGGTCCGACGGCGTTCTCGAGCTCGATCTGCGAATCACCCTTCAGACTGACGACGACGCCCTGATTTATATGACGTCCTTTGGCCTCCGGCATGGCCCGCCGGAGGTCTTGGCTGCGCTCGCACATGGCGAGCCCGTCGATCCATCGAAGTACTACTTTCGGACCACAGCAAGGTTCGAAACGAGCGCGCCGCAGTATGAGTTCTTGAACCGGTTGATCGCTGTCTCGTCCGGCGATCGTCGTGCGAGCGGACCGATTTATACGATCGACGAAATCGTTTAGCGATGCACAAACTCGAAAAAGAGGCGCGGACAACCATGCGCGTTCACCGAAGAAATGTGCTTAAGGCAGTAGCTGTGTCTGTCGCTGCCGGTGCCACGAGCGCCTTGAGTGGATACGCGCACACCGCCACCGCCGATCGCCGCCTTCCAATCGCGAATGGGAGTGATACTGCCATGGACTCGCGACCACTGATGACAGTGAGAATCGCCGCCGCTCCCCCGCAGAAGCTGGGTACGGTACCCCATGGCATTCGTAGCATCGTGCCGGTGACAGGAGGCGACTTTGACGGCGCGCGACTTCGCGGCCAAATTCTGCATGGCGGAGGCGACTGGTTGTTGCTGCGCTCCGACGGTGTTCTGGAACTGGACCTGCGCATCACGCTGGAGACAGACGACCATGCGCTGATTTACATGACGTTCCAGGGACTGCGCCATGGCCCGTCGGATGTGATCGCGGCGCTCGGCCGCGGTGACGCCGTCGATCCTGCCAGCTATTACTTTCGCACCGTGCCGAGATTCGAGACCTCGACGGAAAAATACGCATTCTTAAATCGCATCATTACCGTTGGTGTTGGGGAAACTCGTCCGGATGGAGCGATTCACAGGATCGACGAAATACTGTGACGACGTACACGGCAAGTACGTCCTCGAAACATGCGCTGGACCCTGCGTCAGGTGTTGCAAGCAGCCGGAGAACTGGTTGGCACCCTGAGAACC
>JBBRGM010000180.1:0-8641 GCA_038240725.1 Burkholderiales bacterium
CAGCCGCCGCGCTGGATGCGGGTGCGCAAATCGGTGCTGACGCGCCCGAATGGCAGCCGCCTGGTCGTGCTGTTGATGATCGACATCACCGAGCAGCATGCGGCGCTGGCGCAATTGAGCGCGAGCGAGCAGCGCTTTCGCAGCCTGACCCAGCTGTCGGCGGACTGGTTCTGGGAGCAGGACGCGCAGCTCAACTTTACGTTCGTCTCCGCGCAAACCGCGAACCACGACGCGATGCGGTTGACCGATGTCATCGGCGCAACGCAGCTCAAGCCCGATTTGGAATGGGAGTCGGAGCACGCGTGCACAGCGTATCGGACGTGCATCGAGGCGCGGCGCAGCTTCAAGGACGTGCAGCTGCGCGATCCGATCACCGGCCGCTCGATTTCGCTGAACGGCGAGGCCGTGTTCGATAGCGAGGGCAAGTTTCAGGGCTACCGCGGCACCGCCACCGATATCACCGAGCGCCGAGTGTCGCAGCAGCGCATCGCGCGGCTCAAGGACATGTACGCGGCGATGAGCGAGGCCAACAGCGTCATCATCCACAGCCGCAATCCGAGCGAGTTGTTCGAGGCGATCTGCCGGATCGCAATCGAATCGGTGCACTTCATGTTCGTTCGCATCGCGCTGCTCGATGCGCGGAGCGGATCCGTGCACACGGTAGCGGAGCAAGGACACCTCCTGCAAGGCGGCGTGGGTACGAGCGCCGAAGTCGACGCTGCCGTCGAGCAGCGCATGGCCGAACATTCGGTGCGCACCGGCATGAACTTCGTCTACAACGATATCTCGATCGAGCCGCGCCTGCGATCCTGGCGCACCCAGCTCGCCGATCAGGGCGTGCGTTCGCTCGCAACGCTATTGCTGCGCGGTAACGGTCGCGTGGTCGGCACGCTGCATTTGTACTCCGGTCAGTTCGGCTTTTTCGACGAAGAGCTAGTGGGCCTGCTGGAAAAACTCACGATGAACCTGTCGTTCGCGCTAGATAACTTCCAGCGCGACGACGCGCGCCAAGCGGCGCAGCGCGCCCTGGTTGAATCGGAAACGCGCTTCCGCGACTTCGCCGACGCCGCCGGCGAATACGTTTGGGAAACCGACCTCGACGGAAAATTTACCTACGTATCGAGCCGCGTGTTGAGCGTGTGGGGCTATTCCGATCAGGAATTGATCGGCCACGCATCGGAAGAGATGATGCCGGCCAACGAAGCCGCACGCGTGGCTGAATGGATGAAGGGCCACCTCGCCCACGACGGCTCGTTTCGCGATCTGGAGCACAAGATCGTCAATCGCCAGGGCGAGATCCGCTGGCTGCTGATCAACGCGGTCTGCATGTTCGACGCGAACGGTAAACATGTAGGCCGTCGCGGCACCGGACGCGACATCACCGAGCGCAAGAATTCGGAAGCGCGGATCAATTATCTCGCCACGCGCGACCCGCTCACCGAGCTGCCGAATCGCTTGCTGTTCAACGATCGTCTCGAACAGGGCATTCTCGCCGCGCAGCGCACCGGCCAGTCGCTGGCCGTGCTGTTCATCGATCTGGACCGCTTCAAGACCATCAACGATTCGCTCGGTCACCAGGTCGGCGACCTGCTGTTGAAGGAAGTCGCCGTGCGCATGCAGGCGAGCATTCGCAAAGGCGATACCGTATCGCGGCTCGGCGGCGATGAATTCGTGGTAACGCTCGAAGGCCTGCAACATGCGGACGATGCCGCGCAGGTGGCGGCGAAAATCATCAAGTCGTTGTCGCGCTCGGTCGAAATTTCCGGCCATACGCTGAACACGTCGTGCTCGATCGGCATCAGCATCTTTCCGCTCGATGCCAAGGACGATCGCACGCTGATGAAAAACGCCGATACGGCGATGTATCACGCCAAGGAAAAAGGCCGCAACAACTACCAGTTTTTCTCAACCGAGATGAACGTGCGCGCGGTCGAGCGGCACAATCTGGAAACACAACTGCGTCAGGCGGTCGAGCGCCAGGAATTCATTCTGCATTACCAGCCGCAAGTCGATATGCGCACCGGCAAAGTCGTCGGGACCGAGGCCTTGCTGCGCTGGAAGCATCCGGAGCGCGGGTTGCTCGGGCCATCGACCTTTATCCACGTCGCGGAAGAAACCGGCCTGATCGAACCGATCGGCCAATGGGCGCTGCAGACCGCCTGCCAGTGCGCGCGCGACTGGCAGGCCGCCGGTTACCCGGCGCTGCGCATGGCGGTCAACATCTCATCGCGACAGCTCATGCGGCCGAAGGACTTCGCCCGCATGATCGCGCAGACGTTGTCGAGCACCGGTCTCGATCCGCGGCTGCTCGAATTGGAGATGACAGAATCGCTGCTCGTGCACAACGCCGATGACAACATCGCATTCCTGCGCAA
The DNA here is from genome assembly GCA_038240725.1 of Burkholderiales bacterium. GTDB lineage: Bacteria > Pseudomonadota > Gammaproteobacteria > Burkholderiales > SHXO01 > SHXO01. The sequence continues at coordinate 2,376 of JBBRGM010000180.1, forward strand.
GCTGGGGCAGGACGGCATTCGGATTGCCGTGGACGATTTCGGCACCGGCTACTCGTCGCTGTCGTATCTGCGCCAGCTGCCGATCGATACATTGAAGATCGATCGCAGCTTCGTGCGCAACATCGACGTCGATTCGGAAGATCTCGCGATCATCCAGGCGATCGTCGCCATGGCGCATTCGCTCGACCTGCAGGTTACGGCGGAAGGCGTCGATGCACGCGGACAGCTTGCGGCACTCGCCGGCCTGGGCTGCGATCAGTATCAAGGCTATCTGTACAGCCGCCCATTGCCCGACGTCGAGCTTGCCGCCCGCTTTCTGGCGCCGCGCGAGCTCGATTTCGAGCCGGTGCCGTTGACAGCCAAGCCGCGCTCGGCGGATACGCATCCCCTCATTTAATCGCTGTAGCCGCCGATAACCAACCTGTAATCGGCGCGTCCCCTGACGCTACCGTACGAGGGACCGGGCTCTGACCGGCAACAACGACGCAATTCGACGATCGGCAGCAAGGCTGCCCGCGCGAACCGATTCCGGATCGCCCGGCGGCGCTCTCCGGTAACCGCCTGACCTCGCCATGGAAATCCTGTCACCCGCCGACTTCGAATCTCCTGCTCGCTCGCCGCTGCGGCGCTTGTGGCAGCATTTGACGGATCCCGGCCACGCGAGCGTGCAGGCGCACAGCCTGCGGCTTCGCCGGCGCACCGTCGTACTCGCTGGTCTCCTGTATGCGCTGCTGGCGATCAGCGTCGTTTGGCTGCCGCAAACCGTGCGTACGCCCGCGCTTGCGCTGGCCACATTGCCGCTGCCCATACTCGTCTCCATCTGTCTGCGCTGGCGCTGGATCGTTGCGCTCAACGGTCTCATCGTGGTCGCAGCGGTCTGCGCGGGTGTCTTGCTTCGCGCGCAGTTCCCCGCCGGCACGACTGACGCTCAGGCTGCACTGGCTCTGCTGCTCTACGCCAGCGTGTGTTGCAGCGTCAGTTTCGCGGTCGGCGTACTCGCACACGAGCGACGACGCATGTCCACGGAGTTGCGGCGCAGTCGCGAACGCTTTCAAAGTCTGACCGCTTTCTCGGGCGATTGGATGTGGGAACAAGATCAGGAGCTGCGCTTCACGTATTTCTCCGCGGCGGTGCGCGGCAAGCCCGGAATCGATTTCTCCGCCGCCATCGGCAAGACCCGCTCTGAGCTTCCATATGAATGGGAATCCGAGGCTGCTAAGCGCCAGCACGCGGAGGACCTTGCTGCGCGGCGTCCCTTTCGCGATTTGCGGCTCACGCTGCCGCTCAAGACCGGCGGCCCGCGCTATTTGAGCGTGAGCCGCGAACCGGTGTTCGCGCAGGACGGCAGCTTCCGCGGCTATCGCGGCGGCGTGAATGATGTTACCGCGGCCGCGCAGGCGGCCATCGCCACCCGCGAGAGCGAAGCGCGCTTTCGCGGGCTGGTGGAGCTGTCCAACGACTGGTATTGGGAAACCGACGCGGCGCTGCACTTCAGCTTTTTGTCGGAAGGCTTCGAGCAGGCGTCGGGGTTCGCTGCGGAAGATCTGCTGGGCAAATCGAGCCTCGAGCTCAAAGACGTGTGGCTGTCGCAGGAACAGCGCGCCGAACATCATTGCGCGCTGACCGGACGGCTGCCGTTTCGCGATTTGATTCGCCGACGCGCAACCCAGGCCGGCGACTGGCGCTATGCGGCAGTGAGCGGTGAGCCGGTGTTCGATCGCAGCGGCGCTTTCTGCGGCTACCGCGGCGTCGGCCGCGACATCACTGCGCAATGCCTGGCCGAGCGCGCGGTGCGCGAAGCCAGCGAGCGTTTTCGCGACTTGGTCGAAGTCTCCAACGACTGGTACTGGGAGCAGGATGAAACGCTACGGTTTACGCGCATCCATACCAGCAGCGCAGTGCATCTACTCGACCTGCCGTCCTTGATCGGAACCTATCGCTGGGATCACCCGTTCACCAACATGAGCGCGGCGGATTGGGACGCGCACCGTGAGCTGCTGCGCGTGCGGAGTAGCTTCCGCGATCTGGAGCTGATCGGCCGCGACGATGCCGACAAGCCGTTTCATCTCCTCGTCAGCGGCCGTCCCATCTTCGACGCGGACGGCACTTTCCGCGGTTATCGCGGCACCACGCGCAACGCGACGCAAGCACGGCGCGCCGAACAAAGAGCGCAGCGCCTCAGCGCTTCCTACGCGACGTTGTCGGAAGCGAACGAAGCGATCATTCATTGCCACGACGAGGCAACGCTGTTCGAACAACTTTGCCGCATCGTCGCCGCGCACAGCCGATTGATCTACTGCCGCATCTCGCGCATCGATCCGGCGACGCAGGAAGTCGAAACTGCGGCGCAGGCGGGCGACCCCAACACCGGTCTTGGCAACCTGCGCGTATCTATGGACGCGAACGTGCCGGAAGGCAAAGGCCCCGCGTCGGAAGCGCTGCGCACCGGCAAGCCCGTGGTGGTGAACACGGTCTCGACGGATCCGCGTATCGCGCACTGGCAACAAACGCTGCGCGCGTCGTCGGTTCGCGCGCTCGCCATCTTTCCCTTGCACCGTGGCAACGTCGTCATCGGCGGCCTGCATTTGTACGCCGACCAGGCGGATTTCTTCGACGAAGATCTGCTGGCGCTGCTCGACAGGCTGACCTTGAACCTGTGCTTCGCGCTGGTCAATCTGGAACGCCAAGCGGCGCGACTGCAGGCAGAAACAGCCCTGCGCTTGAGCGAAACGCGGTTCCGCGATTTCACCGAAGCCGCAGCCGAATACGTTTGGGAAACCACGGCCGGCAGCCGCATTACATTCATCTCCGGTCGCGCCGAGCACGTCTCCGGTTACCGCGCCGATCAGCTGATCGGACGTACTCCGAATGAGTTCATGATACCGGGCGAGGCTGAACGCGTACGCGCCTGGCTGCAAACGCATCGCAAAGACGACGGCTCGTTCAGCGAGCTCGAATATCAGGTCGTCTCACGCTCCGGCGAGGTACGCTGGATTCGCTTGAACGGCGTGCCGATCTTGAATGACAACGGCGAGCGCGTCGGCTGGCGCGGTACCGGCGCCGACGTAACCGATCGCCGTGCGGCGACTGAGCGCATCGCGTTTCTTGCCATGCGCGACCCGCTCACCGAGCTGCCCAACCGCGTGCTGTTGAGCGATCGGTTGAGCAAAGCGATGGCGGACGGCCGCCGCGCCGGCAAAGCGGTCGCGGTCATGTTCGTCGATCTGGACCGCTTCAAGGCGATCAACGATTCGCTCGGCCACGAGGTCGGCGATCTGGTTTTGAAATCGACGACGCAACGCGTACTGAGCTGCATTCGCGAAGGCGACACGCTCGCGCGCATGGGCGGCGATGAGTTCGTTGTCGTCCTCAAGGATTTGCGCCATGCCGAGGACGCGCGGCACGTCGCGGCTAAAATTCTGCTGGCGCTGTCGCAGCCGTTCGAAGTCGGCGGCCATTCGCTGAGCACATCGTCGAGCATCGGGATCAGCATCTATCCCGACGATGCGCTCGATGAGCATTCACTAATGAGGAACGCGGACGTCGCGATGTATCACGCTAAAGCGTGCGGCCGCGGCAACTGCCAGTTCTACGCGCCGGATATGAATACCCGCGCAACCGAGCGCCTGGCGCTCGAGACGGCGATGCGTCTGGCTCTGGAACGAGGCGAATTCCTGCTGCACTACCAGCCGCAGGTGGACGTCCAGACCGCGGTCGCATCGTCGGCGTCGAGGCGCTGATTCGCTGGCAGCACCCCACCGCCGGGCTCATGCCGCCGGGACAATTCATCTCGGTTGCCGAGGAAACCGGACTGATCGAGCCGATGGGCGAATGGACGTTGCTAACCGCGTGCCGGCAGGCGCGCGAATGGCAGAACATGGGACTGCCGCCGATTAAAGTTGCGGTCAATATTTCTGCACGTCAGCTCTTGCGTCCCGCCGAATTCGCGCGCAAGACGCTCGAGATCATCCGGCGCGCGGAGCTCGATCCCGGACTGGTCGAGCTGGAAATGACCGAGAGTCTGCTGCTGCAGAACGCCGAGGAGAACATTGCCGTACTCAACGATCTCGGTCGCGAACGGATTCGCATCGCTGTGGACGATTTCGGCACCGGTTACTCGAGTCTGAGCTATTTAAAGCAGCTGCCGATCGATACCTTGAAGATCGATCGCTCGTTCACCAGCAATCTGCCGGAGGATCACAAGGGCGTCGCCATCGTGCAGGCGATCGTCGCGATGGGTCACAGCCTGGGATTGCGCGTCATGGCCGAAGGCGTGGAAACGCATGCGCAGTTGCACATGCTGCGCGAGATGCATTGCGACGAGTTTCAAGGATTTCTATTCAGCAAACCGCTGGAGCCGGCGCGTTCGATCGAGCTGCTGCGCGCGCGAGCGATGCCGGTGCAGAGCGATCGCAGATTGACCGGGTAGCTCAGCGGCTGAGCGCGCGCATGCCCGCTTCCAGGCCGCCCAGGGTGAGCGGATACATGCGCTGCTCCATCAACTCGCGCACCATGCCGATCGATTCGTAGTAGGGCCATTGATCTTCAGGCTGCGGGTTGAGCCAGATCGAATGACTGTAGACATCGGTCAGTCGTTTCAACCACACCGAGCCGGGCTCTTCGTTCTGATGCTCGACCGAGCCGCCGGGATAGGCAATCTCGTACGGACTCATGCTGGCGTCACCGACGAAGATGACTTTGTAGTCGTGACCGTACGTATGCAGTAGCTGGTAGGTGCCGATGCGCTCGCTATGGCGGCGGCGATTATCTTTCCAGACGCGCTCGTACAAGAAATTGTGGAAGTAGAAATACTCGAGATGCTTGAACTCAAGACGCGCAGCCGAGAACAGCTCTTCGCACACGCGCACGTGGTCGTCCATCGAGCCGCCGGCATCGAGAAACAGCAAAACCTTCACCGCATTGTGACGCTCGGGCACCATCTTGAGGTCAAGATAGCCGGCGTTGCGCGCGGTCGAGCGGATGGTATCGTCCAAATCCAACTCGTCCGGCGCACCTTCGCGCGCAAACCGCCGCAGCCGGCGCAGCGCGACTTTGATGTTGCGCGTGCCGAGCTCGACCGAGTCGTCCAGATTGCGGTATGCGCGCTGATCCCACACTTTGATCGCGCGCCGATTGCGCGAGCCTTCCTGACCGATGCGCACCCCTTCAGGGTTGTAGCCGTATGCGCCAAACGGCGAGGTTCCCGCCGTGCCGACCCACTTCGAACCGCCTTGATGGCGCCCTTTTTGTTCCTCGAGGCGCTGGCGCAACGCCTCCATCAACTGGTCCCAGCCGCCGAGCGCCAGAATTCTCAGCTTCTCGTCTTCGGTGAGCAGCAGCTCAGCTTGTTTGCGCAGCCAGTCCTCGGGAATCTGCGTCTTCAGATCAACCGGGCCTTGCGCGATGCCTTTGAAGTATTCGCCGAACACGCGGTCGTAGCGGTCGAAGTGCGCTTCGTTTTTCACCAGGCATACGCGCGCAAGATAGTAGAACTCGTCGAGGCTGCTGGTAACGACGCCTTTTTGCAGGGCCTCCAGCAGCACGAGGAATTCCTTGATCGTGACGGGCACGTTGCCTTCCTTCAGCTTGAAGAAGAAGTCGGTCAGCATGCAACAGATCTTGCGATGAGTGCGGCGCGCATTGCCAAGCTGCGCTACGGAATCAGCGCGATTTTCCCGAACGCACCGGGAGCCATCACATCCACGTGTGCTTGGCTGGCGTCCTTGAGCGGCAGCTCCTTGCCGACGACGGGACGCAAGGTGCCGTTTTCGAAGCCCGCATAAAGTGCGGCGTGCGCTTCAGCTTCTTCCGAAGCGGTGAGAGCCCACAAAGTAAAGGCGTGAATTGTGCCGCGGCGAGCCATCAGGTCGCGCGCATTAATGCTGACGTCGCCGCGGTTGCCGATGACGACGACGCGCCCGTAATTGGCGAGGAACTTGAGATCGTTGCCGAGGTTTACGTTGGCCAGCATCTCGAGAACGATATCGATGCCGCGGCCTTGCGTGGCTTGCAGGATCTGCTGCTGATAATCGGGCTTCGAGTGATCGAACACCCGATGCGCGCCTTCTTTTTTGGCGAGCTCCAGCCCCTTAGCCGAGCCCGCGGTCCCAATCACGGTGAGACCTCTCGCGCGCGCGATTTGCACCGACGCGATGCCGACGCCGCCGCTTGCGCCGTGTACCAGCACGGTTTCGCTGGCTTGCGCCTTGGCCTCGCGATTCAACGCGTGATACGCGGTGGCATAGGGAACGAACACCCCTGCGCCC
>JBBRGM010000181.1:0-8615 GCA_038240725.1 Burkholderiales bacterium
TACCGGTCCTGCCTGCGCCGCAACGACCGGCGTCGGCGGAACTTGCGTAGCGAGCCAGCATCCTGCTTCGGCCGCTGCCTGCCGGTAGGAATGCACGAAGCGGTCGTACTCTTCCTCATCGGTGAGCTTCATCCCAAACACGTTGAACGACCAGTGCGTCAGAAAATCGGCTTCGTCCAGACGCCGCAGCGCGTACAACTTGAGCATCCACGGCAATACGATATGCGCATAGATCCGCGCACCATGGCTGCGCGTGCTGTCGAACGTGTAGAACAGCACTTCGAGCAGGCGAATGAACGCGTACCGATCGAGTGTCGGCAACCGGGACACGAACGCGTCGTGCAGGGTCTGCAGTGCCTTATCGCTGATCGCGTCGTACCAGCCGCTGCGGCCGAGGGTGCGCCCGACATTCGAGTAATGCGCCCAGGGCGGCGTGATAACCGGCCCCAGTGCGATGCGACGCGCGAAGTTGGCGAATGCAATGTCCTCGCCGTCGAGCACACCGTCCGCAAGCAGCAGCGCCATCTCAGCGTCCCGCGCCTGCTCGCCCCAAGTCTCGAAGTACGCCGAGCCGAGGCAGGCTTCTCTAGTCGTCACGCGTTCACGGGTGAGCACAAATTTGTCGCGACTTGCGACCAGGGCAGCGTGCGTCGCAAGCTCGCGCACGACACCGTGCGCCGCGCGGACGCTATACCACCACGGCACCAGCTCCAGCAACTCCAGCGGAAACGGGCCGCCGGTTTCGGCAAGATGCTCGCACGCAACCTTGAACACAGAGTCCACTATCTCGGCAAGCGGCGCCGCGTCGCGCTCGATCGCCCTGCGTACCGCGCCTTCGCGCAGGAAATCGACCCACGGACCGATGTCGCCGATGCTAAACGGTGCGACATCGGCATCGCGCAGGGCGCGAGAAAGACCGGTACTGCTGCATTCCGGCCGGCAGGCATTTGCAAGCACCGTGTTGAGCGCGGCGTAGGATGCATGCGCTGCGGCCGCCTCGCGTTCCGGATGGCGCCGGCCGAGCATCTTGCGCGCGCCCTCGATGCCCTGCTCGGCTTTGCGCCAGCTCGGCCTGAGCTTGAGCGCCTGGTCGAACAACTCGAACGCTTCCGCCGTGCGTCCGAGGTCGGCGTGCAGCTGTGCCAGGTTGAACAATGGCAATGCATCGTTCGTTCGGAGCGTCATCACGCGGCGATATGCCGCTGCCGCCGCATCGTTCTGCCCGGCCCTGCGCATCACGTTACCCAGATTCAGATAAGCGTCGGCATAGTCGGGCCGCTCGCGGATCGACTGCTCGTAGAGATAGCGCGCCTCGCCGCTGCGGCCGAGCGCTTCCAGTGCGGTGCCGAGATTCATCCGTGCTTCGGTGTAGGCGATGTTACGGCTGAGTGCGTTGTGATAGGCGCGCACCGCTTCGCCGACCCGGCCTGCGCCTTGCAGCACGACACCCAGACTGTTTTGCAGCTCGGCGTTGACGGTGTCCGTCTCGACGGCACGCTCGATCAACTTAACCGCCAGCGCGGACTGTCCGATCTGATGCGCCAGTACGCCGGCAAGATGCAGCGCACCGGTGTGCAATGGCTCGATGCCGAGCACATGCTGATAGATCTCGCTCGCCACCGGAAAATCGCCACGACGCTGGTGCTCGATCGCGGTGTCGAGCGCTTCTTGAATCAGCGTTCGCCGCGCCGGATCGGCGGCTGGCTGGGCACTGCTGTGAACATCGCTCGGCGGCATTTTCGATCAGCCGTGGAATGCGCGCACAGCGCGCGTACAGCGAGTGACCTGATCCGGTGTCATGGTCGGCCCCATCGGCAAGCTGAGTACTTCGCGATGGATACGCTCTGTTACTGGGAAACTGACGCCCGCAGGAGTGGAGTCTCGGTAAGCGCGCTGCAGATGCGGCGGCAGCGGATAATGAGTTACCGTTTCGATGCCTGCGGACTGCAGATGTGCCCGCAGAGCATCGCGTGCCGAGCTGCGCACGACGAACACGTGCCACACGGGCTCGGTAGCTTCCGCCACTGCAGGAAGCAGCAGGCCGCTGCCTTCCAGCTCACGCAGGTACTGTTGCGCCAGCGCTCTGCGTTTATCGTTATCGGCGTCGAGCAGCGGCAGCTTCTCGCGCAGAAATGCGGCCTGCAGCTCGTCGAGGCGCGAGTTGAAGCCGCGCACTTCGTTGTAGTACTTCATCGCGGAACCGTAGTTGCGCAGCATTCGCACGCGCTCGGCTAATTCGAAATCTTCGGTAACGACCGCACCGGCGTCGCCGAGCGCACCGAGATTTTTGCCTGGATAAAAACTGAATCCGGCGGCGTCGCCGAGAGTCCCGACACGTTGACCGCGATAGCGCGCGCCGTGCGATTGCGCCGCATCTTCGATGACCTTGAGCCCGTGGCGACGCGCGATCGCGTTGATCGGATTCATGTCGCACGGCTGCCCATACAAATGCACCACCATAATCGCGCGCGTGTTCGGCGTGATGGCGGCCTCGATATTGGCCGGGTCGAGATTGTATGTGGCTTCGATCGGTTCTACCGGCACCGGCGTCGCGCCGGCGTGCGATACCGCCAACCAGGTCGCGATGTACGTGTTGGCCGGAACGATGACTTCATCGCCCGGTCCGATCCCGTACGCCTTCAAAATGAGAAACAGCGCATCGAGCCCGTTCGCGACACCGACGCAATGCGAGCTGCCGCAGTAGTCGGCAAACTCGCGCTCGAATGCGCTGACCTCTTTGCCCAGAATGAACCAGCCGCTCGAGGCGACTCGCGCGAACGCGCGCTCCAGCTGCGGCCGCACCTCGTAAGTGATGCTGCGAAGATCGAGAAATAGCAGCGGCGGCGGCGATTTTGCGTCCATCAGCTTGCGCGCACCCTCGACATCGACGGCGAGATCGCAGCGCTGGAGCCATTGCGGATCGGCGGTGACGATGCGCGCATTCAATGCGCGCGCCGAAGTTTCGGCTAGCGTTAGCTCGACGTCGCGTCCATCGAACAACGTTTGCGCGGATGCGTCTGCGGGCGCGTTCGCCAGGCGTAGCCGGCTGAGCCAGCTTCGTATGCGCACCGAACACTGCGCTGGTGCATCCCTCAGGCTGGCTTGCAGCAGAGGCAGCGATGCGGCGCTGACGTACGCTGCGTTGTCATTGCACAGCCGCTCGAGCAGCACGCTCGCCGGCTCGCTGTCGTCGCTTGCCAGGGCCGCGCTTTCGAGCACATCGCGTGCGATCAGCCAGGCGTGATTGACCGACTCGTGCACTGTGATGCCGGGCGGCTGTTTGCGTCGGAGCTGCTCGCTTACCGAATTCATGCGTTCGCAGCGCGCATCAGGCGACCGCGCGTGTAGCTTCGATAAACGCCGGGTAGTCGCGGATGTATTCGCCGACGTCGTAGACTTCGGACGCCAGCACCAGGGCGACCGAGCCCGAGGAAAAATTTTCCAGCTCGCGCCAAACCATCGGGGCGATGTACAGGCCGTAGTGCGACCGGTTCAGATGGAAGCGCTGCTTGCCGCCGCCGGCATCGAGCACGACGTCGAAGCTGCCCGACATCGCGATGATGAATTGATGGATCGACTTGAGCGCGTGGCCGCCCCGTTCTGAGCCACCGGGCACGTCGTACAGATAAAACACGCGTTTCAGCTCGAACGGCACTTGGCGGCCGCCTTCGATGTATGTCAGATTGCCGCGCGGATCGTTGATCTTCGGCAGATCGATCAGCTTGCAGTCGCTCAGTCTGGTAGTCATACCCATCTCCCGCTTGGAGCCCGTGCGGCGCTACTGCAGCGCCGCCGCCACTTGCCCCGGTTGATAACGCTCGAGATCGAGCGCGTATTGATCGTTGACCATGGTGCGTGCGCCGAAGCCTTCCTTCTGCTCGAGCAGGCCGCTGTTCAAGCCATCGCCGGTATGCGAAGTTCCGCAATCGAGAAACTGCTTGCCGCTGCACGCTTCCCGGATGAGATAGCTGAACAGCAGATCGAGCGCGCCGTCTTCGCGGCCGCGCATGCTGGTCGCGATGTATTGCGTGCGCGCTACGTGTCCGTTGTCGTACAGCACCACGCCGGCCACCATCTCGCCGCCGCAATGCGCAGTGCACAGGCGAATTCGATCGGGAAACTGCGCGTGCAAATGCTCGATCTCCGCCAGCGAATGTACCGGCCGCGCACCGTGGCGTTGGTTCAGTACTTGTTCGAGCAGGCGCCAGTACGCCGCGAAGTCAGTGGAGAATCCCACGCTGACATTCGCCTTTGCCGCGCGCTTGATGCCGCGCTCGCGCCGCGACTGAAAACGCGGCTGCGTGCGCAGATCGACAACGGTGGTAACCAGCCGTCGTTCGAGTACTGCGCCGGCGCGGAAGAGTGCGTACAAATCTTCTTCTGCAGGGATGCGGTGATAGCAATGCGGCACCGGGCGATACATCAACCGCCGAAAGCCCGCATCGCGCAGATGCGTAGCGAGCGCGTCGAACGCCTGCAGGTAATCCGCCGTCGTCGTGTCGGCCGCGCAGACCAGCCCGCCGAACGTCAACCCGCGATGCGTTGCGATGAGCTCGTCCTCGCGATGCGCGGGCAGTGCGCCGACCCAGGCGCCCGCATCGTCGGTCACCACCAGCGACGCGTCGTCGAAGCGGTCGCGGTGATATTCCATGTAGCCGCGATGGAACAGGAACACGCCGTTCTTACTTGCGTCGATGAAAGCGTTCCAGGCAACTCGGTCGGCTTCGCTGTAACTGCGCACGCGCATTCGACCTCGCCTAGTCCCCTTCGAGATCGGACTGGGCGTGGCTGTGTACGACCTGCTCCAGCCAGTCGTGCATGCTCATCCCGCGCCGATCGGCGGCTTGCCACGCGAGCTTCTTGGTTTCCGGCGACACGCCTTCGAGCTTGCCGTCGTAGCGCGTACGATGCGTACCGCCGCGGCGACCCACGATAGGTAGATCGAGATTGACCGCGGGTGTGCCGTTGCCGACCTCGAAGTCGATCAAGTAATACGCATTGCCAAGAAACCACCGGATCGATGGATTTCGTGCATTCGGCGGGATGCACTCGAGCGGCGCGCTATAGGCGTACAACGCGCTGTTGTGCATCAGCAGCTTGCCGTACTCGGTTTCGCGCAGCCACGGCGCGAGTCCTTCGTCGCCGAACACCACATGTCCGCCCTTGCGTACCACGCGGCACATTTCGAGCACGGCCGCGCGTTTGTCGGAGAACAGATTCAATCCGCCGAAATGAAACGCCGAGTCGAAGTAACCATCGGGAAACGGCAGACGCGCCGCGTTGCCGACGAAGAGCTCAGTTGGGCACTGCAGACGATCGGCGGCGCGCAATTCATCCAGCTTGCGCTTGCCGATCAGCAGCATGTTGGGCGACAGATCCTGCAGGAACAGCGCGCCGTCCGGGCCCAGCCGGCGCGCGATGCGAACCGAGTCGCGGCAGGTGCCGCAGCCGGTTTCCAGAACGCGCGAGCTGTGCGTCAACCGCAGCGGCGCGAGCATGTTCTCGCGCACTTCGTCCTCGTCCTCGTAGAAGCTCTTGAACACCCAGTCCATGGTGGCGTCGTAGGCTTCCGCGCTGGACTGGTAGAAATCGTACTCGCGCTTTTCGATATCGCTGAACTGCTCGCTGCCCTCATCGATCAGATGCGCGATGCCCTCGCGCAGAATGAACGTGCGGCCCGACTTCGACACCAGCTCGCCCGAGATCACTTCGCCGGCGCGCCGCTCGCCCGCCGACAAGGTCAGCGGCTCGTGCGTGTAGGGGCAGACGTAGATCTTCGCCGTGTCCTGCTTCATAGAAAAATCCTCATCAATCGATGTTTCAAGGATGCGGCTAGCTCGCGCTCATACGCTGCTTGCGCCAGGCTGTAACGTCAGGCGCGGGCCCCCAGCGATAGCCGAGGTAGCGCGCGAGCAGCGGATCCTCTGCATACCGGCCTTCGAGCAGAGCCGGCAGATCGAATTGCTGGCCCAGGAACGGCCGCCCGATCAAATGATTTAACCCGCGCCGCGGCTTCTGCGATACGTTCAATCCAGCCCGGTGAAACAGCATGGCGTCGAGCACCAGAAACGTTCCTGGCGGGGCCTCCAGCGATTTTTCGTGCTTGCGCACGAACGTGTCGGACGGAAACTCAGGATGCATATGCGATCCCGGTACGACGCAAGTGGCGCCCGTGCTGACCGTGAACGGATCCAATGCCAGCAATGCATTGACCGCAATCGGCTCGGTACTGATCCAGTGCTGATAGCTCAGGTCGCGGTGCCAGCGCGCTTGGTAATGGGTATTGCCGGGACGGTTGAGCAGCCCGTTCTGCTGCAGCAACACGAAGTTCTCGCCGAGCATCGCGCGAATCAATGCGAGCAGATGCGGATTCGCCGCAACGTCGACGAAGTCGTCGTCGTAGACCAGCGGACAGCGCGCGGTATTGGCGTCGCTGCAGCGGCGCAGCGCGTCCTCGCCGCCGATTTCCTCGACTTGGGTGCGGTAGACCGCTTCTAACCCGGCGCGCAGGGCTGCCAACTGCGGCTCCGATAGGCCGCTGTCGATTAGGGTGTAGCCGTCGCGGCGCAGCTCTTCGACCTGCACTCCGAGCGCATCCTCGGCGCGCTCGCTACGCGATATGCCATGGGTGAGCACCGTCTGATCCATCGTTACGCTTATCTCCATTGCTGGTGGTGTCAGGTATATCGGCGCACCGGCGCAGGACTGTTGGGTCGCGTCACGCGGACCACTCCGCGACGCCGAAACCGCTGGCGCCATGATGGTTGCCGTTGTAGAACAACAGCCGGCGCCCGCCCGCCTCGATCACGTACGGGTAGCAGACCATCTCTGCATCCCAGCCGCTGGCCGACGGTTCGATGCCGGCAAGATGATCCAGGCGCTCCCAAGCGAGGCCGTCAGACGATTCGGCATAGCCGATGCGATAGGGCCGATCGGAAGACCGGATCGAGTACCACATGCGATAGCGGCCACCATCGCGCAGCACGCTGGGCCGCCCCACGGCGTATTCGTTGCCGCTCGGTTCCAAGCATGGCTGCCCGTGCGGCACCCAGTCCACGCCATTGCGCGACTGCGCAGCGCGGATGTCGACGTGATAGCGCATCGCGCCATCGCGTAGAGTCCATTCGCGACAATTGACGTAGTACATCCGCAGCTGCTCGCCGTCTCGCATAACGAACGGCGCGGCGCGCATGTACGGTTCGGCGGCAGTACGATCCAGAATCGGCAGGCGGGAGTGCTTGCGAAACGCGGTTTGTTCACCGCTCGCTCGCGCGAGCCCGGTGAAGATCAGGTACGGCGCCTTGGTAGTGTGCTGCCAGCCCTGGTAATACAAAAATCGCTCGGCACCCATGCGCACGACGCCGAAAGCATTTGCCCCGGACTCGTCGAAATCGCCGGGCGCACCGAGGTCGAGGATCGGCTGCTTGCCGGTATCGAGCACCTTCAACGGGTAGCGGGCGTCCAGATCGAGCCAGCCCGTACGGCCGTTTTTCTGCTCGTCGAGAGCGGTGAAGTACACCCGCAGGCGCCCATCCGCCAGCACATCGACGGTCGGAAACGATGCATAGCTATGCGCCCACGGCAACGATCCATCGGGAGCGAATACGCGTCCGAGCTTGCGCCAGCCCACCTCTACTCCCGCACGCGGTTGAGCCGGCGCGCGCTGCCGCCGGGGTCGCCCGCTGTTCCCGGTACCACTTTGTCTTCCGGCACGTCTTTCAACACGAGCGCGCCGGCGCCGATCAAACAATCGCGGCCGACGGTGACGTTGTTCCCGAGCGTTGCGTTGACGCCGATAAAAACGTTGTCGCCGATTTCGCTGAAACCCGAGATGACCACGTGCGAAGCGATGAAGCAGTTATTGCCGATGCGCGCGTGATGACCGATGTGGTTGCCGCTCCAGAGCACGACGTTGTCACCGATCTGCACGAAGGGCTGAATGACGTTGTTCTCGAACACGAAGCAATGTTCGCCGAACCGGACGTTGGGCCAGACACGTGCATCCGGACTCACGAATGAAGCAGGCCGATAGCCCTTCGCCGTGGTCGCGCTATACAAGCGGGTGCGCAGGCGATTGAGCTGCGTGTATACCGTGGCGGCGTAGAACCAGTGCTGTGCCGGCGCAAAGTGCTGTTCGATGTCTTCGAACGCTACCACCGGCTTGCCGAACAAACTGTCGCGCTTGAGATAGGCGCGCTCGACCGCAAAGCCGACGACGTCGAACGTGGACTGATGCATGAAGTATTCGAACGCGACCTCGGCAAAAGCGCTGTCGCCGACGATCACCAGGGATCCCGTCTTGTGCATCGCTTCGCTCACGGCCTGACGACGAGAACGTCTTCGCGGCGATTCGCCATCGGCAGCGCAGCGCCCTGCGGCACGACGTAAGCATCGAACCCTGCTGCCCGCGCGCGTTGCACCAGTGCGAGAACAGTCGCGTCATCGATCTTGCCGGGCTCGATCTGGTTGAAATACACCGGCATCTCTTTGTCGGAGCCGGTGTAGGCGCGGTGATAGGCCTGTCCCGTGTCGGACGCGAAAAAGCGCCTGCGCTTCGATGCGTTCGGAATATCGCCCAGCAGAATCCGGCCGCCGGGCGCCAGCAGCGCCAGCGA
>JBBRGM010000182.1:0-8606 GCA_038240725.1 Burkholderiales bacterium
CATCTACATCGCGAATGTCTTCCTTGAGCAATTGCACGCGCGGATCTTTCAACGCCTGTTCAACATTGGCGAGAGTGCCGCGATTCAGGTTGTCCAGAATCACGATACTTGCCGGCGCATGCTCCCGCAGTAAAATGTCGATCGTGGTCGAACCAATCAAGCCACATCCGCCCGTCACCAATATCTTTGCACCGTCGATTTTCATAGGTCCCTTATTTGTTTTCACTAACGCGCGATGGATTAGCGCCGAGCGCTCCCGGCGCGCTTTCGTCTCGAGCCTGCGTCAGTGCCTGAATCTGCTGCTCCAACGCGTCGATTCGCGCCAGCATCTGCAGCTGCGAAAAACCGAGCGATGCCTTCACCGATTTGATCACTTCCGCTGCGGCTTGCCTGCCTTCTCCATCGAGCTCCACTTCGAGCAACCGCAAAATCCCGTCGCCGGTCAGCACGTCGACGTGACCTTGCGTCCGGGATACTTCGATGACGCGGCCCGGGATACGACCGACATACTTCGTGTTGTCGCCAGGTTGTGCCGCCCACACGATCAATCTTTCGCCTCGATAAAACGTGAACGCGCCGGGGTAAGGATAGGTGAGCGCTCGGACTCGATTATAGATGTCGTGAGTCAAACCGTTCCAGTCGATGACGCCGTCGTCGGGCGTTCTACTGCAGGTAAAACTGCCGGCGTCGTAATCCTGCGGCAGTCGCGTTATCCGGCCTGCGCTCAATTCGCCGTGTGCCTCGAGAACGAGATCGACCGTACTGGCGCAAATTCTTTCGTACACTTCCGCGGCAGTTTCGGCGGCACCGATCTGGACGGTTTTTTGTCCACCGATATCGCCGCCGTCCATACGCTCGTCGAGATAAAACAACGTAACGCCGGTTTGCGTCTCGCCGTTGATCACCGCCCAGTTGAGTGGTGCGAAGCCGCGATAGTCCGGCAGCAGGGAATCATGCACCGCCAGCGTGCCGAGCCGCGGGATCGCATAAATGCTCTTGGGCAGCAGTATCCGGCAGCCCACGACGAAGGCGACGTCCGGTCTGATTTGTTCGCTGATCAGTGCCGCGTAGTCGCGGTCCTTCAGCGTTTTCGTCTGATAGTGGGGAATGCCGTGAGACATAGCGAGCGTCTGAATCGGCTGCTCGTAGCGCTCGACTTCATGCTCGTCCTGCTGCAGGCTGACGATGCCCGATACTTGCGCTCCGCTTTCCACTAACGCCCTGAGCGTGAGATAGCCGCGCTTGGTCCCGCCTATGAACAATACCTTCATCGTGCTTCGCAAGCTGATCGCGCATTCCACATCAACCAGGCTCGAATTTCGCGCCCGTCCCGATTATCCGGCAAATTACTATCCCGCAACGGCGTGACTTCGCGCGCACGCCTTGGCGCAACGAAGTCGCACCGGCGAATTAACCCACTACGCCGGCTGGTACAGTCCGAGAACCGAACGCGCAACCTGTTCGCTTTGCGCGCTGGTAAGTTCCGGAAACATCGGCAGGGACAGCACTTCGTTCGCGGCTCGCTCCGAATGCGGAAAGTCGCCTGCGTGATAACCGAGGTCAGCATATGCCGGCAGCAGGTGCACCGGGATCGGGTAGTGAATGCCGGTATGAATTCCCTCGCGCTGCAGTGCCTCTTGCCACGCTTGCCGTTGCTGCGTGCGGATCGCATAGATGTGATACACGTGCCGCGCATACGGGATCTGCTTCGGTGTCGGCACTTCGCTGCCGGCAAACAACTGATCGTATCGCGCTGCTGCTGCACGGCGCGCATCGGTCCAACCTTCGAGATAGCGCAACTTCACGCGCAACACCGCGCCCTGAATGCCTTCCATCCGATAGTTGTAGCCTTTCAGCACGTGCTGATATTTGGTCTCGGCGCCCCAGTCGCGCAACATGCGAATGGTGCGTGTGTATTCCGCGTTGTCGGTGGTAACCATGCCGCCTTCGCCGTACGCGCCCAGGTTTTTGCCCGGATAAAAGCTAAAGCAACCCATATCCGCGAGGCTGCCCGCCCGTCGCCCTTTGTATTCGGCACCGTGTGCCTGGCACGCATCTTCGATCACGACCAGGCCATGTCTCTTAGCAATCTCGAGGATCGGGTCCATGTCGGCACACTGTCCGTACAGATGCACCGGCACGATGGCTTTGGTCTTATTAGTGATGGCTGCTTCGAGTTTCGATGCATCCATCGTGAACGACTGCGGGTCGCTGTCGACGAATACGCTGCGTGCGCCGGTGTAGTACACCGCGGCAACTGTCGCGACGAACGTGAATGGCACAGTGATGACTTCATCGCCAGGTCCGACGCCTGCGGCCAGCAACGCCAGATGCAGTGCGCTCGTACCCGTATTGACGGCGATGCCTTGCTTTGCCCCGCTATAGCTGGCGAATTCTTCTTCGAACGTCGCCACCTCTTTTCCGAGCGTGAACTGGGTCGTCTCGAGCACGTGCTGAATCGCCGCGTTCACTTCGTCTTTGATGCCTTCGTACTGCGTTTTCAGATCTACAAATGGGATCACGACGCTTTCCTTTGCCGTTCGATGTACACGGTTTCGCCACGACCGCGCATGGAGCTCGTCGCGGCCTCGATCAATTCGACCACGCGTAAGCCGAGGTCGCCGCCGGAGATCGGTTTTTCGCCTGCTTCGATACACCGGATGAAATGCTCACCTTCGACGCGTAGGGCTTCTGACGTATCGAGCTTGGGCGCCCACATGTCGCCCGTCCGATAACCCACACGCATCTGATATATTTTTTGCGGATCGTCGGTGAAGCTCACGCCCGAATCGTAGACCTTGATTTTCTCGGAGGTCTCGATGTCGTCGTAGACGATCATCTTCTTGCTGCCCCCGAGCAAGATCTGACGAACCTTTACCGGCGCAAGCCAGTTGACGTTGGCATGGGCGATCACACCCGAGTCGTAGAACAGCGTGACGTATGCGAGATTTTCCGGCGTGCCGGGGAAGTGATTTATGCCGCTGGCCGACACCGCGACCGGATGCTCGCCGAGCAGATGATCCAGAATCGCGAAATCATGTACTGCAAGATCGGATACTACGTTCACGTCGCGCTGGAACAGCCCGAGATTGACGCGAATCGAATCGTAGTAATAGATCTTGCCCAGATCGCCGCTGGCAACGATTTCCTGCATCTTGCGCACGGCGCCGGTGTAGATGAACGTGTGGTCGACAAGCAGAACCAGTTTGCGTTTTTCCGCTTCTTCGATCAGCTTGCGCGCCTGCAGCGAGGTTTCTGTCATCGGCTTTTCCAGCCAGACATGTTTGCCAGCTTTCAGCGCAGCCATCGCAAGGTCGAAGTGGGAGCTCACCGGAGTTGCGATCGCCACCGCATGGATTGCCGGATCTCTCAGGAGCTCCATGAAATCGCCGGTTACCTTCACCGACGGATAGCGCCGCTGAACGAGCTCGAGCTTGCGCGGATCCAGATCCGCCACAGCGCGAACCGACGCGCCCGTCGTCTCTGCGAAATTGCGCACGAGATTGGGTCCCCAGTAGCCATAACCAATGATGCCGAGGTTGATCATCTATCTGCTGCCTTTTTCGAATGAAATAATTGCGATGCCTGCCAGGATGACGGCTAAGCCCGCGACCTTGCGCAGCGAGACCGGCTCGCTGAATACCAGCACTGCGCCGCCGGTTACCAGAATAAAGGTCAGGCTGACCAGAATCGGATAAGCGACGCTGAGCGACTCCGTCGCGACCACGCGAAACCAAGCAACACTAGCAAGGAAATACAGGAAGAATCCCGCGCTGAAGCGCGGCTGCATGAACAATCGCACGAGCGAGATTACCACCTGCGATACACCTCCGGCCGAGAAGCCGCCGGCGGCGTCGACACCGGCGCGCATTAGCAGGTTCGCGGCCATCGTGAGTGCCGCCGTGAGCAGCACGAGCGAAGCGCCGACTAACGACATCCGAAATCACCCGCGTTCGCGGGCGTCTCCAATGATGCGCGCGGGCACGCCGGCAACGATTGCATGAGCGGGAACGTCTTTGGTAACGACCGCACCCGCGCCGACCAACGCGCCTTCGCCGATCGTAATGCCGGCAATGACGGTCGCATTGCTGCCAATCGATACTCGTGCCTTGATGCTCGTCTTGACGACCTTCCAGTCATCCGGCGATTGCAACCGGCCATCTTCGGTTACCGCTCGCGGGTAGAGATCATTCGTGAACATGACGCCGTGGCCGACGAACACGCCGTCCTCGATATCGACGCCCTCGCAAATAAACGTGTGACTGGAGATCTTACAGTCGGCACCGATGGAGGCGCCTTTTTGTATTTCGACAAACGTCCCGATTTTGCTTCTGGGGCCGATCGAGCAGCCGTAGAGATTGATTAGATCTCGATGGAAAATCTGCACGTCCTCACCGAGGACGACGTTATCCGCAATCATTTGCCTTTCTCCTTAGCTAGGAATCGCGCGCCTCGCCTTCGCCGCACACCAGCGCATTTCGACGGCAATGAATTCGGGAAAAGAGCTTAGCATGGCTCTTTTACTGAAGCACGATTTTAAATCGCATTAGCCCGCATAACGCATGCGTGCGCTGTGTTTCGAGATCGCGCAATTTGCGCTCGTCTTCGCGGCTTACTGCTTACAATAGTTGGTGTCGCGAGACAGCGTCATGCTCGTCGATGCGCGTGATTAATAGACAAGGAATGTCTCGAATTCTGCAGCGCGCGCGCTCATCGCGTCGGTGAGTGGAGACGCCGTCGTCGCAGCACAACGGCATACCAATGACTTCGATCGCACTACCACCCCATGGCGTGCCAGGGGTAAGACAAGCGTAGCTCTCAGCTAGTTGCCTCGATCGCCCGATAACTCTAAGCTGGCGCCCCATCGTGAGCTGCAAATGGCAGGATCGCTGAGGCGTCCGCTTGCGTGTCTGCCAACGTAGCATGCATAGCTGGGTAGTATGCATAGCTGGGCAATGCGCACTTAACTTTCGTTGCACTCGTACGGGCGCTCACTCGCCGTGGGGCGATCGGAAATAGCTCGGCGCTCGATGACGCCTCGTAATCGCTAGGCAGCCTCGACGCTGCGTAGAACTGCGACGCCAGAACAACAACTAAAAGGTCCAGCGACTACCGTCACTGTTGTCATGCGGTCCCGTCCCTTACTTCTGTCCATAACCTCCGATGACTAATCAATCGAGCCCTGTCGCCGCGAATGGCGAGTTGCACCGTGCCGCGCGCGTTTCCGTGAAGGCGAGTCCTCGCATGGACGTCGCGATAAATGTCGCGTTCGTCGTCTTGGCTGTATTGCTGACGGCTTTTCTGATCTGGACCACGTTTCGGGGGTTCGATCTCTGGGACGAGGGCTTCTACCTGATCATGTCTCGCCATCCGGCAGACATCGGCGCCTATGCGGGGTCGTATTACTACTACACCGGCGCGCTGTTTTCCCTGTCGGGTTTCGACATCCCGACGTTCAGATCCCTTGGTGTCTTGTGTCTATTTGCATCGACGCTGGTACTCGCCTTCGGCTTGCGCGCAATCGACGCGGTGATGCCTGCAAGGAGCTTCCGGGCGAATAACTTCATCGGGTTTGCTGGACTAGTCGCGTTCCTGTTTCTGGGAACACTGGTGTACTACGGTTCGTTTGCGAGACCGACGCCCAGCTACAACCTGCTGACCAACTTGTGCTTGACCACGGCGACCGGCGTTATCTGCCTGGCACTCGCCGCATTCTCGCGGGGGCTCGTGCGGCGCGCAACTGCATGGATGTTCGTCGCTGGGCTGTTCGTTGGATTGCAATTTTTCGCGAAGGCGCCCTCTGCAGCATTAATGAGCGTGGTTGTGCTGATCGTCATTGTGCTCTGGCCGCAATCTCGGCCGGCAGCGATTTTGCGTCTGCAGTTGCTCGTTGCGTTCGGCGCCGGCGCGATCGCCTGGTTGCTGGTGCACTTCGCCATATTCGAAACGCTGCGATCGTTTCTGGAAAAGCTCCATCGAAGCCTGGACTATTGGGGGCGGCTCGGCATCAAGATCGATACGGGTTTCATCTTGGAGACGGTCAAGGCGAATGGCCGGCTGCTTGGCAGCATGCTCAAACAGTCCTGGCCAGCGGTCATCGTTTTTGGAGCACTGTGGTGGAGCTACAAGAAATTCGCGCGGGACAGACCCGCAGTGCTCGTTCGGCTGTGCTGGATCGCAGTCTTATGCATCGCAGTTGCGCATATCGCGGGTCGCTACCACGTGGGCGGCTTTTCGCGGAACCCTGCCGGGTGGCGGCTCGTCGGTTTCTATTTCTTTTGGGCCGGCGCGCTGTTCGCCACGCTGATCTTTCTAAAGGCGCAGCACCGGAGCGGAGATTCGCACCAACCTTTCATTCAGCGCGAGCATTGGGTGCTGATGGGCCTGTTGGGAGCGATCCCATTCGTCGGCGCATTCGGTACGACCGGCCCGCAGCAAATCGTGCTGATCTACAACTGGCTGCTAGCGCCCTGGTTCGCCTTGTTAGCGTACCTGGCTGCGCGAGTGGAATCGCAAGGACTGCCGCTTCGCATTCCCGCGCAACTCGCTATTGCAGGATTCGTCGCAGCGCAACTCGTAACCGGATATTTGCACGCCCCTTACGGAAATTCGAAAGGCGTACTGGAGCTTCGCACTGCTACCACCATGGGCAATCCGCCAACCACTCTGTTGCTGGATGAACGAGCACACGACGCAGTGGAAACACTGAAAGGCGCGGCGACGAGTTGCGGGTTTCAAACGGGCGATCGAGTACTTGGATTCTACGGCGTGCCCGGGATGGTCTACGCGCTGGGCGGCCGTGTCGTTTCGTTTCCCGCGTTTACCGGCAACTTCTGGGAGACCACCGAGACATCCGCGCAGGCAGCGGAAGTTGCGGTAGCCGCGCTCCCCTATACCGAAGCGCACAGCGCTTTCGTTCTGGCGCATCTGCGCACTTACCTCGACGCGCCTGAGTTGCGCGCGCCCGATCTGAAAGCGATTGGACGAAAATTTCCGGACGACTACAAGCTCTGCGGAAGCGCAGTGTGGCCGTACGATGAAACGGCGATCGAGCTTTGGAAGCCGGTTGATAAGTGACGCGCGCTCGAGCGCCGAGCATCGCTTGCCTTAAATCACCGCGAACCAGACGCGCCAAGGTATGTTGAGCCGGGTATCGTGATCAGTGGCAGCCCGCCACAGTGCTCTACCTGATCCACTTAAACCGCACTCAACCCATCAAAAGCTCGGCTTTACGCGCAGCCATACGCGTACCCAGCTCGTTCATATCGAGCCTGGTCTTCTTCGCCTTCGGAAACATCTCGTTCTGCTCTTCCTTGACGTGATGCTTGACGAATTCGGACATCACTTTGATTTTCGCATCGAACATCTCACCGTCGGGTTCCTTACCTTCAACTTGCCCGATGAGCGACTTGACGCTGGCGTGCTCGACTGTCGCCTCCGGCACCAACTCCTTATCCTTCAACGCCGCCTTGACCGCCGGATAGAAGATCTCCTCCTCGATCTGCGTATGGACGGTGAGTTCCGTACAGATCTGCGCCACGATCGATTTTTTCTTGGTTGCGCTGCGCGATCTTTCGTATTGAGCGAATAATGCACTCACGTTTTTGTGGTCAGCGCGAAGCAGCGCAATCGCATCTGGAGTCTTTGTCGACGCAGACGGCTTTTTACGAGTGGTTGCCATGAGTGGTCTCCTGAGTTGAACATCGTCACGCGACAAATGCCGATCGGCTTTTACGCAATTCGGGTGCCCAATGCTTTCTCACCCTGTTGCAGCGTCCATGCAATGACGAATGCATGGATCTCACAGGGCCGGCGTCGAGATCTACCGACTACAGCGAAGAATTGGGTGCTTGCGCAGGGAGGCGGCGTGCGTAAAACTTACGCGCAGCGATGCGATACTTTACAGCGCGATTGGCGGGCCGCGTACTGGGCGGCGCCATGCCGTGCTGTTAATGCGGCACGGCTGTCGCGGAAGGCGTGGCGTGCAAACCCGGCTGCGACGAGCTTGCTCGCAGACGCGTCTCACGCTCAGCGAGCTTTTGGCGCAGTTGAGCCACTGCGGCAAGCCCGGCACGTTCGCCTTCCAGAATCGCCAGATGACGACTTTGGAAGTCGGTGGCGTTGAGCTTCGAGATGTCCGGCTTGATCACGACGTCGGCTTGCAAAAGCTCCTGGCTGGCGATCGTGTTGCCCATGATGGCGAAGCTTTGCAGCAGCACGTCGATAGTATCCAAGACGCGGCCCAATGCCGGTTTGGCAGAGATGTCCGATGCAATGACGATGTCCGCGCCCATCTGTTTGGCGGTCCGCACTGGCAGCGGACTGACCAGCCCGCCATCGACGTACTCGCGACCGGCAATCTGAACCGGCTGAAAAACGCCAGGAAAAGTACTCGAGGCGCGCACTGCCTGTCCGGTGTCGCCGCGTAAGAACACGACCGCTTCCCCGCTCTGCAAGTCGGTCGCAACGATGCCGATCGGGCGATTGAGTTTCTCGAGCGGCCGGTTATGCACAGTCTTGTTGATGAACTCCTGCAGACTGGCGCCGCGAAAGAAGCCGCGGTCGGGCAACGTCCAATCGTTGAACATCGACTCTTTCAGATCGAG
>JBBRGM010000183.1:0-8603 GCA_038240725.1 Burkholderiales bacterium
TGCGCATCGATCGGCGAGCGGCATATTCGGCGAACGGACCAGCTCGTATGCTCGACTTGTTCTGCTTGCGATAGACAGTGCGCCTGATTCCCTTTCTGTTCGCGCCGAGTCTGTTGGCGGCTGCTCCCATACGCGGACCGCTATGGTCGCAGCCGGATGTGGAAGGCGACGCGCTGTCGCTGTGGAAAGCCGCGCTCATCGCGCTCGTCATCGAGCTTCTGGTGCCGCTGCTGATCTTCGGCATTGACTGGTCGTTTCTGCAGAAACCGGAACCGCCGCCGCCGATTCCAGTGATGTCGGTGAAGCTCGATCAGCCGCCGCCCCAAGCACCGCCGCGGCCGCCGCAGCCGAAAATAAAACCGCAAGAGAAGCCGCCGCCTCCGAAGCCGATCAAAAAGCACAAGGTCGCGATTCCGCTCGTGCCGCCGAAGCCCTTGCCGAACGAAGTGCCATCGAAGATCGAGATTCCGAAGCCCGAGCCGGAGGTGATTCCCGAGCCACCGAAGCCGAAGCCCAAACCGCCGGAGCCGGTGCCCGAACCGCCGTTGCCATCCGTGTTTCGCGACGTAAAGCCGGTGAAAAAGGTGAAGCCGGTTTATCCGCCGGAAGCCGAGCAGAAGCACGTGCAGGGACACGTCAAGGTCCGCCTTGACGTCAACGTCGACGGCAATGTGACCGACGTCAAAGTGCTGCTGGCGGAACCTGCCGGCGTGTTCGAAGAATCGGTACTAACGGCGGTGCGCCAATACAAATTCAAACGCGACGGTACGACGTATCAGGCCGATCAGGACATCATCTTCAAGATCGACGATTGAGTCTGCACGTCACGCGGTCACCTGCTTCACCACTTGCTTGATAATCGACCACGCGTCGGCATCGCCCTTGAAGATCGATTTGGCGTACGCCTTCGCCTGTTCCATCGTCACGTGCGGCGGCAATGGGGGCACGTTGGGATCGGCGCGAACTTCGATCAGCACGGGCCGATCCGCCGCAAGCGCGCGATCCCACGCTGCACCGAGCAGCTCCGGATCGTCTACGGCAATGCCTTCGAGGCCAGCCAGCCGCGCGTAATCTGCGTAAGGAAAGTCCGGCACGTCCTGCGAACCTGCGAAGCGCGGATCGCCCGCCATCGCACGCTGTTCCCACGTCACCATGTTGAGATCGCGATTGTTGAGCACCATCACAATCAAGCGCGGGTCTTGCCAGCGATGCCAGTACTTGCCGATCGTGATCAGCTCGTTCATCCCGTTCATCTGCATCGCACCGTCGCCGACCAGCGCGATCACGACGCGGCCGGGATGCGCAAACTTCGCCGCCACCGCGTACGGCACTGCAGAGCCCATTGATGCGAGCCCACCGGACAGCGATGCCTGCATGCCGCGCCGCATGCGCAGATCGCGCGCGTACCAGTGCACCGTCGAACCCGAATCGCCGCATAGAATGCAATCATCTGGCAGACGCTTCGACAGCTCCCAGAATGCGCGCTGCGGATTGATCAGCTCGGCGGGCGCCATCGCGCGGTTCTCCAATGTCGTCCACCAGTCGGACACGTTTTTCTCGATGCGCTCGCGCCAGGTTCGATCGGTTTTCTGCTGCAACAGCGGCAACAGAAATCGCAGCGTTTCCACGCTGTCGCCGACCAGACCGACTTCCATCGGATAGCGGATCGAGATCATCCGCGGATCGATATCGATCTGAACGCCGCGCGCCTGGCCTTCTTTCGGCAGAAATTCGGAGTACGGAAAGCTCGAGCCGACCATCAGCAGCGTGTCGCACTCGGTCATCAATTCATAGCTCGGCTTGCTGCCGAGTAGACCGATCGGCCCGGTGACGTACGGAAGCTCGTCCGGCACGGCTGCCTTGCCGAGCAGAGCTTTCGCGATGCCCGCGCCGAGACGCTCCGCGACTTCGATCAACTGGTCGGTTGCCTGCAGGGCGCCGGCGCCGGCAAGAATCGCGACCTTCTTGCCGGCGTTGAGAATGTTCGCCGCGCGTTGCAGCTCTTCCGCGTGCGGCACGACGCGCGGCTTCTGATAACCGAGACCGGAGTGCACCGTGCCGTGTTCGCGCGGCGGCGGCGTCGCGTCGAGCTCCTGAATATCGTTGGGCAGGACGACGCACGTCACCGTGCGTTCGCTGATGGCGATTCGGATCGCGCGGTCGATTACGTGGCGAGTCTGCTCGGGCGTCACGACCATTTGCACAAATTCGCCGGCCACATCTTTGAACAGCGAAACGAGATCGACTTCCTGTTGATAGTGGCCGCCGAGCGCAGCACGGCGCTGCTGACCGACGATAGCGACGACCGGCTGGTGATCGAGCTTGGCGTCGTACAAACCGTTCAGAAGATGGATCGCGCCGGGACCTGAAGTCGCGATGCACACGCCGACCTCGCCGGTGAACTTGGCGTGCGCGCAGGCCATGAACGCCGCCATCTCTTCGTGGCGCACCTGCACCAGCTCAATCAGCTCTTGCTTGCGATGCAGGGCGCCCATGACGCCGTTGATGCCGTCGCCGGGATAGCCGAAGACGCGCTTGATGCCCCAATCGGAGAGGCGCTGCACGATAAAATCGCTTACGGTATCAGCCATCGTTTCTCCTTGACCGGTACCTCCCCAGATCAAGGTAGAGCGCGCCGCCGTCGAGAGGTTCCTGACCAGCCGGTGCGCAGGCGATGCTGTTCTCGCGCGGGCCTGTCACAACGCGTCGCAACAGTTCGTCTTACACTTGACCCGGGCGCATTGTGCGATCGCTGTGTGCGCCCGACTAAACATACTCTACAGCCACGGCTATCTACCAATGCGTCTCGAATCCGAGAACGATGAGCTTGCACAACGGTTCGAAGCCCACCGTTCACGCTTGTTCGGCGTTGCCTATCGCATGCTCGGCTCGCGGGTCGATGCGGAAGACGTTCTGCAGGATGCCTATCTGCGTTGGCATCGGGCGGATACGGCAACGATCGAGACGCCCGAGGCATGGCTGGTCACCGTCGTTACGCGTCTCTGTTTGGACCGACTGCGAGCCAGCAAGCAAGAGCGTGAGCTGTATGTCGGACCATGGCTGCCCGAGCCGATCGTGACGGGCGCGATGGAGTCGGCGGAGATGCAGCTCGAGTTTGCCAACGAAGTGTCGGTCGCATTTTTGGCAATGCTCGAACGACTCGGTGCAGAGGAACGTGCGGCGTTTCTACTCCACGAAGTGTTCGACTACGACTACGCCGATATCGCGCAGATGCTCGGCAAAACGGAGGCTGCGTGCCGCCAGATCGTACATCGCGCGCGCGAACGCGTGCGTACCGGCAGACCGCGGTATACAGTGCCGGAGCAGAACCGGCAACGGCTGCTGGAAAACTTTCTAAAAGCTGCCACCAGCGGCGATCGCGAAGCAGTGACGGCGCTGCTCGCGGAGAACGTCAGCTTCATATCGGATGGTGGCGGCAAAGTGACTGCTGCGCTCAAGGTCTTGAACGGCGCGGAACGAATCGGCCGGCTCTACTACTGCATCGCGCGACGTCACCCGCAGCTCAGCTACCGTTTCATCCGTGTCAACGGCGAGCTCGGCGCAGCGCACCTCGTCGAC
Source organism: Burkholderiales bacterium (assembly GCA_038240725.1). Lineage (GTDB taxonomy): Bacteria > Pseudomonadota > Gammaproteobacteria > Burkholderiales > SHXO01 > SHXO01. Next base: position 3,580 of record JBBRGM010000183.1, read on the forward strand.
GGCAAATTGCATTCCGTTCTGTCGTTCGAAACCACCGGCGAACAAATCGTCGCGATCTACGTCATGCGCAACCCGGACAAGCTCGCGGGAATCGACGTCAGCGATTTCGGAATTTAGTGCCCGCCTGTCACAAGGTGGCGTGCCCGTTCGTCTTGCTCTGATAGCAGAGGCCCGGGTGGGCATCGCACTGACGACGACGGAGAATTCGCATGCATACCTCTATCGACTACGCCAAGCACTCGCCGGAAGCGTTGCAGCACATGCGTGGACTGAATGCTTACCTCGGCAACACGCTCAATCTCGTGTTCATCCGAGCGTCGCAGATCAACGGCTGCAACTATTGCATCGGCCGCCATTCGCGCGAGGCCCGTACTGGGGGCGAGAGCGAGGCACGGCTGTCTGCCTTGCCGGAGTCGCAGTCCAGTACGTTATTCGACGCACGAGAGAAGGCCGCGCTCGGATGGGCTGAGCTGCTCACGCCGGTCCGAGATGCACGGGATGTTCAGGCGCATCTCGCGGCGCTAAAAACGCACTTCAACGACAAACAGATTTCCGATCTTACGTTCGCGGTTGCGACAATCAACGCGTGGAACATCGTCGGCGTCAGCGTGATTCCGACAGCGGCAGAAAAACGGCAGTTGCAAACCAGCGAAAATCGCTAAAACTAGAGAGGAGACCAATATGCAGAAAAAATTGATGAACTATGCACGCCCGATACTGCTTGCAGGTATTGCGCTACTTGCGAGCAACGCAGTCGTCGTAGCGGATGATGCTGGCACCAACGCCATCAAAATTACGCCGCTGCTGCAGAAAAATTTGGCCGATCTGCCCGGCAAGGAAGGCATGATGATCACCGTCGATGTGCCACCCGGCGGCGCATCGGATGCGCACCGCCACGACGCACACGTATTCGTGTATCAGCTGTCGGGATCGATGATCATGCAGGTGGAAGGCGGGGCGCCGGTGACGATCCATCCGGGCGAAACGTTCTACGAGTCGCCGAAGGATGTGCACACGGTTTCGAAAAATGCGAGCGACACCGAGCCCGCGAAGTTTCTCGTAGTGTTCATCAAGAACAAAGGTGCGCCACCGGTGCTGCCGGCGAAGAAGTAGGAGCGCGCCATCAGCCGAGCGAGTGAGGCGGACCGAGTTCGCGTAAATGCTTTGTTCACGGCGGCAAGACTCGGCGATGCAACGTCAACGCTACAACGTCGCCAAGTAATTTTCAGCCACTGCGATGTGACGATTAAGCTTGTCGGTGCCCATCCGTTTGAGCTGCTGTGTCATTACGCGCAGTCTGGGATTCGCCGCGAAGAAGTCGACATGCTTGCGGATGAATCGCCAGAACAACCCATCCAAGATCTCGCACCAATCACCGCGCTTGAAATCGCTCATCTTCAGAATGTAGCTCGACGCTGATATGTACGGCTTAGTCGTGATCAGTCCGCCGTCTGCGTGCAACGCCATGCCATAGACGTTGGGCACCATTACCCAGTCGTGGGCGTCGATGAACAATTCCATGAACCAGCGATAGACGTCATCGGGAGCGAATTCGCACAGCACCATAAAATTGGCGAGCACCATGAGCCGCTCGATGTGGTGTGCGTAGGCGTGATCGAGCACGCGACGAATGACGATCTCGACCGGCTCGATGCCGGTCTCACCGCGCCAAAAAGCATCCGGCAGCGGGCGGGCGTGATTCCAAAAATTTCGGGTGCGCTGACGGCGGCCTTTCAGCATGTACGTCGCGCGCATGAACTCGCGCCAGCCGATGATCTGGCGGATGAAGCCCTCTAGCGCGTTGAGCGCAATGCGATTGACCTTCGCATAGTCGAGCGCGGCGCGTAGCACTTCCTCCGGCGTCAGCAAACCGGTGTTCAGCATCGGCGTCAGCACCGAGTGGAAGAGCACATCTTGTTTCGCAGCAATGGCGTTTTCGTAGTCGCCGAACAATGCAAACCGATACTCGAGAAAATTTTGCAGCCAGCCGTAGCGTCCGCGTAGGTGACCGGATAGCGGAAGGTGCCCGCGTCGCCGGGATGGTCCGCGTAGCGCTGTTCGACACATAGCCTGGCCTCATCGAGGTATTGATTGCTCGCCGGCACGTTCAGCGCCGGCGGTGTCATGCCGTGCGGCAGCCGCTTGCGGTTCTCTGCGTCGAGGCTCCAGCGATCGCCAACGGGTTTGCCGTCTGCGACCAGGATGTTCAAACGTTTCCGCTGTTGAATGTAGAACTGCGCCATCGAGAAGTGCGGCTTGTCGCCCAGCGCTTTTTGCAGCAACGCGAGGGTCGACAGAAACATCGGCGTTTCGTGTACCACCACTGCGATACCGTGCACACGTGCGCCCTGCGCCACGCGTTGCTCTAACCAATCGTCTGTGAGATCCAACACATGGACCTCATGCACACCGTCGCGTGCGACGCGCCCCATCATTTCCAGCGTGGAGGACGCAGCATTGCGGTCGATGTAGGTAACCGGATGACCGGCTTCCCGCAGATGCGTTTCATGCATCTTCGTCGTCGCGCGATGCAGAACGAGCTTGTGCTTGTGGAATGCGAATTGATCGAACAGCAGCGGCTCTTCGATCAGATACACGCGCTTGCCGCGCGCGAGCTCGGCGTTGGATGAAAACAGTTGATGCGGAAAAATCAGTAGCGCGCTGGCCATGCCGAGATGTTAGCGAAAGCGCCTGAATGAACGAAGGCCGACGCGTCGCCGCGTCAGCCCTTGTGGGATCAGCGTTCGAGAACGGCGGTGGACAGCTCCGCTCTTGCGACCTTCTGCGGATGCGGCGTGTTCTGCAGTTTTTTCGGCGCGGTAGTACGGGCAACCAGCGGCGGCGCGCCGGTGCTGCAGCCGGTGCCGCCCAGGTAGCGCTCTAGCACCGGGCTGACCGATTTCAGTACCTGCACCGGCAGCGCACTGGTGAATTCGAAGCTGTCCGATTCGTCGCCGGTTACGTACGCGGTAATCGTGCCGAAGTAGCGATCGCCCAGCATGAATACAAACGTTCCGGCCCGGCTTACCGCACGCGAGCTCACCAGCTTGCCACCTGGACCGTAAGTTTCGAATCGGTTATCGCCCGTGCCGGTCTTGCCACCGTATGCGAGGGTCGAGCCATCGGAGAGCTTAAGCGTGGTGCCGAGCCTGCGCGCAGTGCCCTTCGACACGACGTCGGTGAGCGCGCTTTTGATCACCGTCGTGATCGCAGGGGGTAGCACGCGTTCCGGTTTCGTCAGCTCGGGAATGAGGCGCGTCTCGAACGGCGTGTCCGATGCGAAATGCAAGGCGCCGATACGCATCGTCGGCATGCGCACGCCATCGTTCACGATGATGCCCATGAGCTCTGCCAGCGCGGCGGGCCGGTCCGCAGAGCTGCCGATTGCGGTCGCGTAGGAGGGCACGAGGCGATCGAACGGATAGCCCTGCCGCTTCCACGATTGATGGATAACTTTAAACGCGTCGGCTTCTTTGATGCTGGAAATGCGGAGGTCCTGGGCCGTTCCGTAACGTGTGCGGAACAACCAGTCATACGATTCCCGGCGCGCCTCGCCGCTCGCTGCTACCGCCTGACTCAGGCTGGCGTCGGGTTGTTGACGCAGGTATTCCACCAGCCACAGCTCCAGCGGATGTACGCCGACCAGATGACCGCGATCCGCAAGCGAGTAATGCGCATTGCTATAGCGCTCATACAAGCCCTTCGGCGCGACCTTGTTGTTTTTTGGCAAGTGCTTCGCCAGGAAGGCGTCCAGCGCTTCTTCGTTTGCGTCAGGCACTACGGAAAGATATGCGATGGCAAGACGCGGCGCCGCCGGCCGCACGCTGAGCGCAAGCGTCTGCAGCATCTCTTCCGAGTTCTTGCCGTGGTACTTGGCATAAAATCGGCGCAGGAACGACTGCCCTTCCTGATCGGCGAAACGGGTGAGATATTCATCGCGTTGGGCACTGGTCGGATCGCCATTGTTGGTGGCAGCGACTGCCGAGCCGAATACGATGTGCTGCACGACATCGCGCATGATGCGGATGAACGGCAGGTTGATCGATTCGGCAAAGGCCTCGCGCACGGTCACGATGCGGCGGTTGTCAGCCGGATGAAAGTTTTCGAACTGGTGCACGCCGCCGCCGGTGAAGAACTGTTCGGCAGGACTTGCAGAGTATTTGCGTTCCATCGCCGCGTTCAGCATGGCGGGCAGACTGTGATCTTGGCTATGCGCCAGATAATCGAGCGCCCAGACGCCGAGGTGATCGCGCGGATTGATCTGCACAAAATGCAGCATGTCGCGATCCAGCCAGCCGAAGCGGTCGTGCAAATCGGCCACGACTTCCAAATAAGTCACCAGCGTGCGTAATTTCGCGGTCGAGCCGAGATCGAGCTTCGAGCCATCGTTGACGTCGAACGGACGGTCGACGCTGTCAGCTTGTGCGCGCACGAGATTGCCGTGCGCGGTACGCTCGAACAGGATGAAGCTGTAGATCACTTTGCTGAGGTCGCCCGCCCCGAGCAGGTGCTCGCCGATAACGCCTGCCTTGCGCGCGAAGGCCGGATCGTTGAGATTTTTGAGCGTGGCGGCTACTTCGATCTGCAGGTTGCGCTGGAGCGGCGTTTCCACCACCAGGTCCAGGCGATCCAGGTCGTACACACGATCGACGCCGAGCAACCCGGTCAAGCGCGCGCGAACCGAATCGGCCGCCTTGCGATCGCTCATTGCGGTGGCGACGTCGGGGGGGCGCACGACGCCGGGCGTCACGCGCGCCTCCAACGCTGCATTCATCAGCCCGTCATCGATTACGCCTTCGTGACCGAGCAGGCGCAAATGGCGATCGGTCAACGCGGAGAGACGCTGCGGCTCGCCGTTGAGCAAACCGGACGGGCGGCGCTGTGCCAGGAGCAGGGTAAGCACCTGGCGATAAGCGATCGCCTTTGCCTGCAGCTCCGATGCATCCTTCGGGGTGCTGTTCAGCCGCTCGTTGACGTCGTCGAGCCGCGCCGCATACCAGCCCCACAGACCATCGCCCAGGCCG
>JBBRGM010000184.1:0-8540 GCA_038240725.1 Burkholderiales bacterium
GTCGGCTCCAGCTTGGTAACGGTTTTCAGATCCGTCGAGCCGACATTAAGCGAGTCGGGCGACTGCACCAGCAGGCCGCCGCCGACGCGTTTGTAGTCGAGTGCATTGTGGCCGGCCGCGAGTGCGACTTCGAGCACGCGCAGGTTCGCTTTGCTCGCAAGCGCTTTGCGCGCACCGACCGATACGCTCGGTGCGATGACGACTTCCACGAATTGCTGGGTCAACGCCTCCGCCGTTGCGGCATCGAGCTCGCGATTGAATGCAATGATGCCGCCGAACGCCGACGTCGGGTCGGTTGCGACGGCGCGCCGATACGCCGTGGTCACATCGCCGGCAACGCTGACGCCGCAAGGGTTCGCGTGCTTGACGATAACGCACGCGGGTTGGTCGAGCGTCTTCACGCATTCCCACGCGGCATCGGCATCGGCGATGTTGTTGTACGACAGCGCCTTGCCCTGCAGTTGAACGTAGTTCGATAGCGCACCGGGCACGGTGTGCAGCTCCCGATAAAATGCTGCGTGCTGGTGCGGATTCTCGCCGTAGCGCAGGTCTTCGACTTTCGCGAAATTCAGATTGAGCCGCTCGGGATACTGCTCGCGCGTGCCGCTGTCATCGACGGCAGTGAGATAGTTGCTGATCGCGCTGTCGTACGCGGCGGTGTGCGAGAACGCCTTACGCGCGAGGTCGAACCGGGTCGCGAGACTGGTGGCGCCGCCGGCACTCTGCATTTCGTGCAGCGTCGCTGCGTAATCCGCGGAATCGGTGATCACCGTGACATGCTGATAATTTTTCGCAGCGGCGCGCACCATCGTCGGGCCGCCGATGTCGATGTTCTCGATTGCTTCCGCAAGGGTGCACTCGGGTCGTGCGACGGTCTCGGCGAATGGATAGAGATTGACGACAACGATGTCGATCAGCGGAATTGCCGAGTTGTTCAATGCTTCGACGTGCGCCGGGACATCGCGACGCGCGAGAATGCCGGCGTGCACTTTCGGGTGCAGCGTTTTCACGCGGCCATCGAGCATCTCGGGAAATCCGGTGTAGGCGCCGACCTCGGTTACGCGCAGCCCGGCGTTCTGCAGGAGCTTCGCGGTACCGCCGGTCGACAGCAGCTCGATGCCGAGATTCGCCAGCCCGCGGGCGAAGTCGACGATGCCGGTCTTGTCCGAAACGCTGATCAGCGCCTGCCTGGCGGAAGTCATGTGAGATGCGCGTTACATCCTGGCGGCGAGCTGTGCGCCGAGCGTCGGTTTCGAGACGAGCGCATCGTTAATGCTATTTGATGCCGTAGGTCTTGATCTTCTTGCGCAGCGTATTGCGGTTCATGCCGAGCAGCTCGGCGGCCACCGTCTGATTGCCCCCGACCCGATGCAGCACAACTTCGAGGAGCGGCTTCTCGATGCAGCTCAAGACCATCGTGTAGATCGCAGCCGGCTTCTCGCCGTCGAGATCGCGAAAGTAACCATCCAACGTTCGTCGCACGCAGCGTGCGAGTTCGTTTTCGTTAATCATGCGGCAAGCTCCTCCTCCCTATAGATGAGCTGCTTCTCGTCGTTCGTCTGCCGGTCGCAGAAACGATCTATTGCAGCTTCCATCTCGAACAATTTCTGTACCGCGCCAGGCCGTGCCTGGAAAAAACTCTTCACCGCATCGAGTTGTGCCTGCGCGGTTTCGAGTTGATTCATGACGTGGCGAAAGGCGGCACCTCCCGGCAGCGTGCTCGTGTACCAGGCAATATGTTTGCGCGCGATGCGCAGGCCGGGCTGCTCGCCGTAGAACGCGTACAACGCGTGGAGATGATCGACCAGCAGGCTCTCGACCTCCGACATCGCCGGCGGCGCCAGCTCTACACCGGTCGCAAGATAATGGCTGATCTCGCGAAAGATCCACGGCCGTCCCTGCGCCGCACGGCCGATCATGATGGCATCGGCACCGGTGCGCTCGATCACCTGTCTAGCTTGCTCCGGCGTCGCGATGTCGCCGTTGGCCACGATCGGTATACGCACTTGCGCTTTTACCGCTTGAATCGTTTCGTACTCGGCCGCACCGGTGAACGCGCATGCGCGTGTTCGGCCGTGAATGCTGAGCATCTGGATGCCTGCAGCTTCCGCGATTTTCGCCACGCGCACGGCGTTGCGATTGTCCATGTCCCAACCGGTGCGAATCTTCAAGGTCACCGGCACCGAGACGGCGCTGACCACCGCTTCGACGATGCGCGCCACCAGGGCTTCATCGCGCAGCAAGGCCGAGCCGGCCGCGACATTGCAGACTTTTTTTGCCGGGCAGCCCATGTTGATGTCGATGATTTGCGCGCCCCGGTCGACATTATGCCGCGCGGCCTGCGCCATCATCGCGGGGTCGGCGCCGGCGATCTGAACGGCGATCGGGTCGACTTCTCCGGCATGATCGGTACGCCGCTGGCTTTTCGTTGTGCCCCAGGTCTGCGGGTTGCTGGCGACCATTTCGGAGATTGCCAGGCCGGCGCCCAGCCGCTTGCACAGCTGACGGAATGGCCGGTCGGTGACGCCCGCCATGGGTGCCACGATCAGATTATTTTTCAGCAGATGAGGTCCGATTTGCATGGGCGCGAAGCCGATTTGCATGGGCGCGAAAAGAAAAACGGTGTAGCTGCAAGCACGCGCTCTCAATCGACGCGTTGGCAAAACAAGGGAGCGCAATTTTAGCGCAATCGACGCGCAGCGCCAGGAGAGAATTTCGCGCAGCCGCGGCAGTTCGCGTTCACGGCGGTCCGAAATTCATGCGCGACATGAAAAGCCGCTTAGCCGGTGGTACGCAATCGAGGAAGGTAAGTCCACACCCGCGCAGCCATCGCAATGCGAGATGATCGTTCGAAAATAAATTGATCAGCGCATCGGTGACGAAGATCGCGTTGGCACGATCGCTCCGGCGCCGCCGTTCGAACGACTTGATCAGGTCGGCGCTGCCGAGATCCGCCGTAGCTTCGCGCAGACAATGTGCGAGCGCCCAGGCATCGCGCAGTCCGATATTCAATCCTTGACCGGCGACGGGATGCAGCGTCTGCGCCGCGTTTCCCAACAATACGGTGCGCGCGGTTCGCGTTGCGTGCGCCACGCGCAATGACAGCGCAAACGTCACCGGCTCATCGGCGTCGACGAAGCGACCGGCGCGTTCGCCGAACGCTGCTTGCAGCTCAGCCAAAAATGCACCGCGTGGGAGCGCGGATATGCGTTGCGCCTCGTCGTTCGGGAGCGTCCACACCATCGCGTAGTCCTGCTCTCGCGGGAGCAGAGCGATCGGACCGGCAGGCGTGAAACGTTCGTATGCGCGATGCTGGTGCGCGCGGGTGGTCGAGACGTTCGCAACCACCGCGCTTTGCGCGTATTCGCGAACGTCGACGGCGGCGACCTCGCGCGCCAGTGCGCCGCCGTCCGCAATTACCGCCAGCGCGCCGCGGGCGTGCAAGGGCATGTCGTCGGAGCGCAACGCCACATCGACGTAAGTGCCGTGCGCTTCGATGTCCGTGGCAGTTGCGCCGCCAATGACTGTCGCATACGACGCGCGTTCCAACGCCGCTGACAATGCGCGCTGGACCGATGCATACGACACGACATAACCGAGCGCCGGTACGCGCGCTTCCGCAGCGGTAAGCAGCGTCCGCCCGAATCCGCCGCGCTGAGAAATATGAATAGAGTCGATGCTCGAGATTGGCGCCACTGCGCTCCACACGCCGAGCCGCTCGAGTATCAGGCGGCTGCCGTGCGAGAGTGCGAGGCTGCGTGGGTCGTTGAACCTGGCGTGCGGCTGCTCGCCATCGATGAGCAGCACCTTTCGCCCGGAATCCGCGAGCGCCAAAGCGAATGCGGCGCCGACCAGGCCGGCGCCGACGATGACGATATCGGCAAGATGTAGCGGTGCAGCGGTCGACATTTGAGTTGAGGTCAGGCGTGCAACGCGAACCGCATCCTGGCGCCGCCGGCTTCTAGGACGGGGCAAGTACGGCAGTTAATGGCGCATCAACGCTTCGATGTCGGCAATGGCTTTCGGCGCTTCCGCGGTGATCACTTCGTGTCCATGCGGGGTTACCACGACGTCATCTTCGATGCGTACGCCGATGTTCCACAGATGCTCGGGCACGTCATCGCCGGCGCGGATGTAGCAGCCGGGTTCGACTGTCAGCACCATGCCGGGCTGCAGCGCGCGCCATTCGCCGTTGCGCTTGTAATCGCCGCAGTCGTGCACGTCCATGCCGAGCCAGTGCCCGGTGCGATGCATGTAGAAGCGCTTGTAGTCGCCCGATTCGATGACGGCGTCGCGCGTGCCTTTGCACAAGCCGAGATCGACAAAGCCCTGCGCGAGTACCTTCACCGCGGCTTCATGCGGTTGTTCCCACGGCTGGCCTGGTTTGACTTCCGCGATCGCCGCGGCTTGCGCGGACAACACCAATTGATAGACGTCGCGCTGCGGCCCGGAAAATTTCCCGTTGATCGGAAACGTTCGCGTGATATCCGACGCATAGCCGTCCAGCTCGCAGCCCGCGTCGATCAGCAGCATGTCGCCGTCCTTGAGCGGATGATCGTTGCTCACGTAATGCAGCACGCATGCGTTGGCACCGCCCGCAACGATCGACGTGTATGCCGGCGATTGCGCGCCCTGCCGCCGGAACTCGTGCAGCAGCTCCGCTTCGACTTCGTACTCCTGCATGCCCGGTCGCGTGCTTTGCATCGCGCGCCGGTGTGCTGTGCTCGAGATGGTGGCGGCGCGGCGCATGACGGTGAGCTCGGCGCTGTCTTTGACCAGACGCATCTCGTCCAGCACCTTGCGCACATCGCGGATCTCGCCCGGCGCGGTGACGCCGGTGCGCGCCTGCGCGCGAACCGCATTGAGCCAGCGCATAACACGCGCGTCCCAGTCACCGTGCTCGCCGACGTCGCAGTAGATCGCCGGCTGATCGGCAAACAGCTTCGGCAGTTGCTCGTCGAGCAGACGAATCGACAAGGCGTCGTCGAAGCCGAATTCCTGTTTCGCGCCTTCCGGGCCGTAACGAAATCCATCCCACACCTCGCGTTCCTGATCCTTATCGCGGCAGAACAGGAGACTGTGCGTGGTGTCGCCGGCGATGATTACGACGACCGCTTCCGGCTCGTTGAAACCCGTCAGGTAGTGGAAGTAGCTGTCGAATCGGTAGGGATAATGCGCGTCGCGGTTGCGCAACTGTTCGGGGGCCGTGGCAAGCACGGCGACACCACGCTGCATCTGTTGCGCCAGACGCTCGCGCCGTCCGCGATAGAGATCGATATTGACCATGAAGGATGCACCGGTGAGCTTTCAGCGCCTGATTATACGACCGCTTGCGGCGCGCACGTTTGCAGCGACGCAGCGCGCCGAATCGGACCTCATCGGCTCGCCAGCATCCGGTTGAGCGTATCGAGTCGCTCCGGCGTGCCGATATCGAACCAGCAGCCGGTGTATTGCTGGCCGGTTACACGTTGCTGCGCCATCGCCGCGCGCAGCAGCGGCGCCAATTGCGCGCGTTGCAGCGGGCGGACACCGGCAAACAGCTCGGGACGATATAAACCAACGCCGCTGAAAGTGAGCCGCGGTGTCAGCTCGGCATCGACGCGTTCGCCATCCAAGGCGAAATCGCCGTTCGGATGATGCACGGGGTTGTCGACCAGAACCAGATGCGCGAGGCTGCCGCCGCTCGCCAGCGCCTGCAGCCGCGGCACCAGCGTGCTGAACTCGAGATCGGTAAACACATCGCCGTTGACGACCATGAACGGCGCGTTGCCGATCAGCGGCAAGGCGGTCGCGATGCCGCCCGCTGTTTCCAGCGCGGTCTGCTCGGCTGAATACAAGATGCGCATGCCGAAACGATCGCCGTTGCCGATCGCCTGCTCGATCTGATCGCCGAGCCAGGCGTGATTGATCACCACTTGCTGGAACCCTGCGCGCTGCAGATTTTCCAGGTGCCATGCGAGCAGCGGTTTGTGCGCAGCTTCGAGCAACACTTTGGGTCGATGATCGGTCAGCGGCCGCATGCGCTCGCCGCGACCCGCCGCCAAAATCATGGCATGCATGAGAGCGCTCTAGAGATTCGGTTAGAAACCGTAGCCGGTTGCGGGCTGCGTCTGCTCGAGTTCAGCGAGCAGCCGATACAGCGGCCACAGCTCGCCGTAGCGTTTGCATGCCGCACGCAGGTAATCCATCACCAGCGGCATGTCGGCGAGATAGCGGTGTTTGCCGTCGCGGTGATATAGACGCGCGAAAATGCCGAGGATCTTGATGTGGCGCTGCACGCCCATCCACTCGAAATCGCGATAGAACGCGCCGAAATCCGGATTCACCGGCAGCTGCGCCTTGCGCGCCTGTTGCCAGTAGCGCACGACCCAATCGACGATGTGCTCTTCATCCCAAGCGATGTACGCGTCCTTGTATAGCGACGCGAGATCGTAGGTGATTGGGCCGAATACGGCATCCTGAAAATCCAGAATGCCGGGGTTGGGCTCGCTCACCATCAGATTGCGGGAATGGTAGTCTCGGTGCACGAAGACCCGGGGTTGCGCCAGATTGTTGGCAAGAATGATTTCGAAAACTGCCGCCAGCGATTGCGTCTGCACCGCCGTCAAAGCGACGCCTTTGTGGCGCGCGACGTACCAATCCGGAAACAGGCGCATCTCACGCAACAGCAATTCGCGATCGTATTCTGGCAAGATGCCGGCGCGGCTCGCCAACTGAATGCGCAATAGCGCCTGGTTGGCGTCGGCGTACAGATTGGGCGCGCTGGCTTCGGTGAGCGCCTGCAGGTAAGTGGTGTTGCCGAGGTCGGACAGCAGCAGATAACCGTTGTCGAGATCTTCCGCGATGATTTCCGGCACGTGCACGCCGGCGTCGCGGAACAGACGTGCGATCTGCACGAACGGCCGGCAGTCCTCGTGTTCGGGCGGCGCGTCCATCACAATGCGCGTGCCGGCCGCGCTGGTGACGCGCAGGTACGAACGGAAGCTCGCGTCCTCGGATGCGGGGGCAAGCGTGAAGGCTTCACCGGGTAGAAGCGCGTGAAGCCAAGTGTCGAGATTCTGTGTGCGGCTCAAAGGATTGCGTTGCCCGAGAAAAAATTTTGTGCGATTTTATCGCCAAACCACCCCAACAAGCCACGATGCTTCTCTGTCGCGTCCTGATTGCCCTCAGCGTGTTCATCGTGTTCGCTGCCTGCGCGCTCGCGCAGGAAGTCAATTCGAGGACAGGCGATCCCGCGCTGGGCCTGCGTTTGAAGATGCAGCCGTCGTTGTCGCCCGGCAGAACGCCGGCGCCCAACGAGGATCTGCCGATATTCATCGAAGCCGATCGGATCGAAGGCACACAGGACCGCGAGATCAAAGCCAGCGGTGACGTGGTGATGCGAAGGCTCGGCGAAGCCGTGTTTGCCGATCAACTGAGCTACGTGCTGCCGACCAGCAAGGTTACTGCAGTCGGCCACGTCCGCTTCGATCGGCTCGGCGATGAGGTCGCGGGAGACGCGGCTGAGTTCGATATGAATAACGACTCCGGCGTGATGGAGCAGCCGACCTTCAAGATGCGCCAGATCCATGCGCGCGGGCAAGCTGAGCGTCTGCTGATCAGAGACCGCGATCGCTATCGCGGGGTGCGCGCCACCTATACCAATTGCGATGTCGGCGACGACGACTGGTTCATGAAGATGCAGCGTCTCGACATCGATCGCCTGACCAGCATCGGCGACGGCCGCAACGTGACCTTGTACTTCAAGCACGTCCCGATTCTCTACACACCCTGGATTCAGTTTCCCACCTCGAACCGGCGCAAGTCCGGGTTGCTGGCGCCCTCATACGGCAGCACTGCCAAAAGCGGCTTCGAAATCGTGACGCCGTTCTATTGGAACATCTCGCCTACGATGGACTACACGTTCGCACCGCGCATCATGTCCCGCCGCGGTGAATTGCTGGGTAACGAATTTCGTTATCTGCAGCCGCACTATAGCGGCGAGATAAAGCTCGATTATCTGCCGGACGACCGCATCAAAGGCGAGCGCCGCTACTGGATGTCGTTGCAGCACGGGCAGGATTTCGGGCACGGCTTCACCGGCTCGCTGAACTTGCAGCGCGTATCGGACGATGCCTACTTTACCGACTTGTCGGACCGCATCGCCGTTACTGCGCAGAGCGTTTTGCCGCAAGAGGCGCAGCTTCGCTATGAGGGAAACTGGTGGAGCGCGCAGGTGCGCTCACAGCGCTACCAGACATTGCAAGATCCGCTGGCGCCGATCGTGCCGCCGTACTCGCGGCTGCCGCAGGTATCGGTGCTCGGCTCGCAGCAGAATGTATTCGGTTTCGATCTCGGCGCGAATGGCGAGTTCGTCAACTTCGACCACCCGACGCTGCTCAACGGCCGGCGCCAGATTTACTACCCATCGGTCAGCTACCCGTTTCGCACGCCGAATTTCTACATCACGCCCAAGATCGGCCTGAGCTACACCAAATATTTGTTTCCCACAGAAACCCAGATCGACGGCGAGACGCGCTCGTTGCCGATCTTCAGTCTCG
>JBBRGM010000185.1:0-8537 GCA_038240725.1 Burkholderiales bacterium
AAATGGCAAGCTATATTGACAGTGCACTCATTACGGATGAGAAAGTCATCTACGTCGGCCACATCAGCCTGTGGTCGTTGACCCATCTGATCGTGCTCGGCATCCTGCTGCTATTTGCTTTCGGCGCCGGTCTGGTGCTGCTCATCTGGGCCTACATCCGCTACAAAACAACCGAGCTGGCGATCACGAACAAGCGCGTCATCGCGAAGTTCGGGTTCATCAGCCGCCGCACGATCGAGCTGAACATCAACAAGGTCGAGAGCATTCAGGTCGATCAGCACGTGCTCGGGCGGATGTTCAACTACGGGTCGCTGATCATTTCCGGCGGCGGCACCCCGCAGGCGCCGATCCCCGGCATCTCCGATCCGCTGCAGTTTCGCCGCGCGTTCATGGAAGCGCAGGATCTGGCCGCGCATCCAAGGACGGTTTGATGCTGCAGACTCGCAATGCCGCGGCGACCGCCCTCTCGCTCGTCGCACTCGTCCTGTGCAGCTCCGCAGTTGCAGGTGTCGTCGTGACGCGGCAGCTCGAATCCGCCGCGCTTGCTCGCACGTGGACGTATGCGGTTTATTTGCCGACCGGCTATGACAGCTCGAGTCTCACCTATCCCGTGCTTTATCTGCTGCACGGTAACGGCGGCAACCTGTACTGCTGGGTCAACGACGGGAAGATTCAGGCAACAGCGGACGCGCTGATCGCGACTGGCGAGATTCCGCCGGCAGTGATTGTGATGCCGGATGCCGGCACGAGCTGGTTCGTCGATCGCAAGCAAAAGATGGAAACGGCGGTGATCGACGAGCTCATCCCCGACGTCGAGCGCAATCTGCGCGTGGCGAACGAGCGATCCGGTCGTCTCGTCGGCGGGCTGTCGATGGGCGGCTACGGGGCGCTGCGACTCGCGCTCAAGTATCCGGAGCGTTTCGTCGCCGCCGCGCTGCTTTCGCCAGCGATCTACAACCCAGAGCCGCCGGAGAATTCCGCGGCTCGCCGCGTCGGCGTATTCGGTGCGCCGAACTTCGATCCCGAAATCTGGAAATCCCTCAACTATCCGGCGCTGTGGGACGCTTATCTGGCGAAGACACTTCCGGTCGCGATGTACATCAACGCCGGCGACGACGATGATTTTTTCATCGAAGCCGAGGCGATGCAGTTCTACGAGCTGCTGCGCAAAAACAAACAGCCGGCCGAGCTGCGCATCGTCGACGGCGCCCACGTGTGGGCCGTCTGGCAGAGCACGATCGGCGACGCGATGAAGTACATTTTCCGCTTCTCGGCGCGCCCGGCGATGCCGAGCAACCCGACCCAAGCACCGCCCATGCAATAGCATTGCTTCAGTTGTCGCAACGCCGTCCGTAGATTTCCAGGATTGCAATTGCGGCGCTTGCGCTGCATCGTTGCACGCCCCATTTAGCGGACCATGCCAGTCAAACAGCAAATCGAACGAGGCCGCATCCCGGTCAAGATCTACACCGATACGATCGAGCCCGACGCGCTCCAGCAACTCGTCAATGTGTCGCAACTGCCGATCGTGCGTGGACACATCGCGGCGATGCCGGACGTGCATCTCGGCATCGGCGCGACCGTCGGCAGCGTAATTGCGACCAAGCAGGCAATCATCCCTGCCGCGGTTGGCGTGGACATCGGCTGCGGCATGAACGCAATTCGGCTTTCGCTGAAAGCTGCGGATCTGCCGGGAAGTCTGGCGCGGTTGCGCGGCGAAATCGAAGGCGCAGTGCCGGTCGGCTTCGAGCAGCACGAGCACAGCAAAGTGCGCGGCAGCGCTCAGCACCGCACCGCGCGCCAATTATCCGATCGCCTGACCGCAATCGCCGATAAGCATCCCGGCGTGACGAAGATGCAGCGGCAATTCGAGCGCACCTGGATCTGCCAGCTCGGCACCTTGGGCGGCGGCAATCATTTCATCGAGCTGTGCGTGGACGAAGCGCAAAGAGTCTGGGTAATGCTGCATTCGGGCTCGCGCGGAATCGGCAACGTGCTCGGACGCTACTTCATCGAGGCAGCGCGCAAAGACATGCAGCGGCACAAGATGAATCTGCACGATCGCGATCTCGCTTACCTGAGCGAAGGCTCGACCCTGTTCGACGATTACGTCGAATCGGTGCAGTGGGCGCAGGACTACGCCTGGCTGAATCGGCAGGAAATGATGCGGCTCATCGTCGAGGTGCTACAGCGCGAGCTGCCGCCGTTCACGATCGAAGGCGAAGCGATCAACTGCCATCACAACTACGTGACGCAGGAAGACCACTTCGGCGAGCGGCTGTTCATTACGCGCAAAGGCGCGATCAGCGCGCGCGCCGGTGAGCTCGGCATCATCCCCGGCAGCATGGGCACCAAGTCGTACATCGTCAGCGGTCTCGGCAATCCGGAATCGCTGCAGTCGTGCTCGCATGGCGCCGGCCGGCGCATGAGCCGCACGCAAGCCAAGCGCCGCTTCAACAGCGTCGATCTCGCCGAGCAGACCGCAGGCGTGGAATGCCGCAAGGATGATGGCGTGGTGGACGAAATTCCAGGTGCGTATAAGGACATCGACGAAGTGATGGCGAACCAGTCCGATCTCGTCGAAGTCGTACACACGCTGAAGCAGGTCGTCTGCATCAAAGGTTAGTGTCGCATCGCTCGCCATCAAGCTTGTGGTGGAACGCCCGTTGAGCTCGTGGAATGCGCGACATCGGCCGCGTGTGCTGCTGATTGCTTTGCTGGTGCTGGTACCGCTTGGCTTTGCAGCAGCATGGCGGTGGACGCCCGTCGGTCATCTGCTCGACGTCGCGGCGCTGGCCGACGTCGTCGACGACATCGAAGATAGTCGCTCTGCGCTGCTGTGGGTGATCGGTGGCTATCTGATCGGCGGCCTGATCGCGGCACCGGTCACTGTGCTGAACGTGGTGACGATCCTCGTATTCGGGCCGGTACGCGGCGCGGCTTTTGCGCTCATTAGCGCGACGCTCAGCGGCTTGCTCACGTATGGCATCGGCCACTGGTTCGGCCGCCGCATCGTCGAGCGGCTCGGCTCGGGTTATGTGGGCCGCATCAGCGAACGGCTGGGGCGCAGTGGTATTCTCGCGGTCTTCATCGTGCGGCTGCTACCGATTGCGCCGTTCACGTTCGTCAATATGATTGCCGGTGCGTCGCACATCCGTCTGCGCGACTTCGCGCTGGGAACGCTGTTTGGACTGATGCCCGGCACTCTCGTCATAGCGCTATTTCTCGATCGGCTGACCGCAGCGGTGCATGCGCCGGGATGGGCAACGTTCGCCACGCTTGGCGGGGCGCTCGTGCTGATCGCGATCGGCACGGCGCTGGCACGGCGCTGGGCGAGCAAGAACGCAACGGTCGCATTGACCGATGCAGATTCGCCAGGTCGATAACGTGCGCATCTCACTCGCGTCATACAACATTCATGGCTGCATCGGCCGCGACGGCCGTTACGCACCGGAGCGCATTCTCGAGGTTCTGCGTGAGCTGAATTGCGATGTCGTAGCCTTGCAGGAAGTCGACACGCAACATGGCGGGCTCGATCTGCTGGCGTATCTTGCGGAGAGCACGGCGTGCGTCGCGGTGCCGGGTCCGACGATGATTCGTGCCGACGGCGATTACGGCAACGCGGTGCTGAGTCGTCTGCCGGTGCTCAGCACGCGTCGATTGGATCTGACCTTCGGCGGACATGAGCCACGCGGCGCCATCGGGGTCGACCTCGATTGCGGCGGTGTCAGCTTGCGCGCGGTGGCTACACATCTGGGATTGCGCCCGACCGAACGGCGCTTTCAAGTGCAGCGCCTGCTGGATTTGTTTCGCACCGATGGCACTCAGCCCGCGGCGCTCATGGGCGATTTGAACGAATGGTTTTTGTGGGGACGTCCGCTGCGATGGCTGCACGCCTACTTCGGTACGTCTCCGGCGATTGCGACCTTTCCCGCAGGCAGGCCGATGTTAGCGCTCGATCGAATCCTTGCGCACCCACGCCAGATGCTCAACGAGACTGCGGTGCACGTGAGCACGCTCGCGAGAATCGCATCGGATCACTTACCGCTGAAAGCGGTGATGGAGGTTGCGCCAGTCGCGAGCGCATGAACGCGGCCCATGCGCGCTTCACCAAGTTTCGCATGACCGCGGTTTGCGTGCCCAGCGCTAGCTTGTCCAACGCGGGATCACTTGTCGCCGGCCGCGTCGTGCTTGTCGTTTTTATCTTCGATGTCGTCTTTCTTGTCTTTAATATCGCGCTTGATTTCTCTTGCCGCGCCCTTCGCCTTGGAAACCGTTTCTCTCGTGCCTTCTTTCAATTTATCGGCGGTCTCGCGCGCGACTTCTTTCAGCTTGTTGCCGGCCGCTTCTGCTTTCGGCGCTGCTTCGTTCGCTGCATCCTTAACGTCGTGCGCAGCCGCCGTTGCCGCATCCTTTACCGCGTCACCCGCATGCGAGGCGGCGTCTTTTGCGGAATCCAACGCCTTGCCGGCAGATGCTTTCGCGCGTTCGATAGTCGGTTCTTCTTTTTTCGAGCAGCCGGAAATTACCAGCACGATTGCGATGACTGCCAGGCACCATTTAGACATCGGTTTTTTCCCCGTAAGTGTGGTTCTCGAAAGACGGTTTAAAATAGCACGCTGCCATCCTGTTGGTTAGGCGATGTTCCCTTTCAGGAGTTCGGATGCGTGCATCGACCGCGCTACTCGTCCAGCACATGCGACACCAGCCCGTCCGCAAGCTTCGGCTCGAACCAGGTCGATTTGGGCGGCATAACCTCGCCGCGATCGGCGACGGCCATCAAGTCTTCCATCGCCGTGGCATGCAGCGAAATCGCAGCCGCCATGCCATCGACGTCGACGCGTTTCTGCAACTCATCGACACCGCGAATGCCGCCGACGAAATCGATGCGCTTATCGGTACGCTGATCGTGAATGCCGAGAATCGGCGCGAGCACGTGATCGGCCAGCAAGCTGACATCCAGCCGCGCGACCGGATCATTCACTGGTATCAGACCCGCATGGATGAACAATCGATACCAGCGTCCCGCAAGATAAAGTCCGAATTGTCCCGGACCGTCGGGACGCACCGGCGCGGCGCTGACTTCGACATTGAATCCGCTGCTCAGCCTCTGCAAAAATGCCTCGGCGGTCATGCCGTTCAAATCGGTGACCACGCGGTTGTAGGGCAGAATTTGCAGCTTATGATGCGCGAACGCAACGGTCAGAAAATAATTGTAGCTCTCGTTACCTGTGTGATGCGGATTGTGCCGACGGCGCTCCGCCGCGACGCGCGACGCGGCTGCAGATCGATGATGGCCGTCCGCGATGTAGAGCGCCGGCATCGCGTCGAACGCTGCCGTCATGGCTTGCACAGTAGCGCTATCGCGTATTATCCAAATCGCGTGGGCGACGCCGATCTCGGATTTGATGTTTGCAACCGGGGCAGCGAGCACGGCTTGCTGCAGCAATGCATCGACCTGCGGGGCCGCGGGATAGGCAACCAGCACCGGACCGGTCTGCGCGTTGAGCGCTTCGATCTGGCGCACACGGTCGTCTTCTTTATCGGGCCGGGTGAATTCGTGCTTGCGGATGCGGTTGGCATCGTAGTCGGAAACCGAGGCCGCGCCGACGAGTCCGATCTGAACGTGCTGCCCCATCGTCAAGCGGTACGCGTAATAGCAAGGCTGGTCATCGCGCTCGAGCACGCTCTGGTCGATCATTCTCTGCAGGTTGGTCGCGGCTTGCGCGTACACCTGCGGCGAGAATGGATCGGTTTCTGGCGGCAGATCGATTTCCGGCTTGGAGATGTGCAGAAAGCTCCACGGTTTCCCGGCGGCAGCAACGCGCGCCTCCGCAGTCGAGAGCACGTCGTAGGGTGGCGCGGCAACTGCGGCGGCTTTATCGGCGGCGGGACGCAACCCGCGAAAAGGTCTGATCAGATGCAAGGCGTCAACCTCATGTTGAAGAGCGCGGATTGTAGCGTGTAGCGCAGAATTCATCGCATTGCGCGGGCGCGTCGGCAGGGACGCCGCCTCGCGGACAATTCGCCGAGTCGCGTCCACGTCGGCGTAGCCGACATCTAATTGGAATGTCGGCATCGTTTCGCTATCTAAATCGTAGCGAGTTCATCGAGCACCCGCTTGAGAGGTGTACCCCCAGGGTCGTCGGGTCGTCGGGTCGGCGTCAGCTTCCCCTGGGCGGCAATCAATCCGTTGAGCGAGGTGCGAACATGATCGAGAGTAGCTTCCAGAGCCTGGGACCGCACGGGTTTCATCGCGTCGCATATACCGAATGGGGCCGCCGATCCGACTCGCGCGTCGTGATGTGCGTGCACGGGCTGACGCGCAATGGCCGCGACTTCGACACCTTGGCGGGCGCGCTCGATGGCGAGTGCCGACTGCTGTGCATGGACGTCGTCGGGCGCGGGCGCAGCGATTGGCTCGAGCACAAAGAGGACTACACCTTTCATCAGTATCAGGTCGATGCTGCGGCGCTGATGGCGCGCGCGACCGAATCTCCACCGCGGCCGCTGCTGCAGGTATTGCTGCAACCGTCCAAGAGCGAGCACAGCGACATTGCGCTCGACTGGATCGGCACATCGATGGGCGGACTCATCGGCATGATGATCGCGGCGCAGCCGCACTCGCCGATGCGCAGGCTCGTGCTCAATGACGTCGGGCCATTCATTCCGTGGTCCGCGTTGATGCGTTTGAAAGGCAACTTCGCGGCGCGCACGCGATTCGATTCGCTCGATGAAGTGGAGAAAGGCGTGCGTGAGGCGCTCGCGCAATGGGGAGAACTGAGCGACCGCCAATGGCAGCATCTCACGGAGCACAGCGCGCATCTGCAGATCGACAGCACGTATCGGCTCGCATGCGATCCCGCGGTGGGGCTGGCGACGGCCTGGGGGTGGAGCCCGAACGCGCAGATCGGCAATCGCAATCTGCTCGGGCTCGAATTGTGGTCGACCTGGGAAGCGATCCGCTGTCCCACTCTCGTGTTGCGCGGCGAGCACTCCGACGTGCTCGATGCCGGCACGGTGAAGCGCATGTTGCAGCACGGGCCGCCGACCAAACTGGTCGAGCTGCCGGGTATCGGGCACGCCCCTTCGCTGATGCGCCCCGACCAGATCCGGATCATCCATGACTTCTTGTCGGCCAAGTAAGCCGGGGAGCGGATACTACGGCGTAAAGTAACAGCGCCTGTGCGCCCGCCGCAGCGGACCCCGCCTTGACACGGTGTCCACCGGCCGCTACATTTCAGTCATGCACCGCCTGCCGCAACTTCCGTTGTCCCTCCTCAGCGTCCTCCTGGGCCTGAGGCTGCTGCGCGCATAGCGCGCACACTCCCTCCCCCTTATAATTTGCTGTTGCCCCGGCCTCCCGCCGGGGGTATACCGCATCCGCCGCTCAGCACGACGCCTTTCAGGTCGGCTAAAAACGTATAGAAGGACCTGATCCAATGAGCATCTCGTGCTCGTACCGGAGCCAGCCATGAAATCAAGTTCGGGGAAATCAAGTTCGGGGAAATCAAGTTCGGGGACAGCAAATCCGGGGACAGCAAGTCCGGGGACCGCAGGCGCGGTAATGCAACCCGATACCGCCCGGATTCAGCGCTCACTGCGACTGCCTCGCGGCGATCGGGCCATGACCGCGTGGCTGCCCGCTCGCCGACGTTCGCCACATCCGCAGTCGACGAACGAACGCATTTCAAGGAGTCAATGATGCTCGCCAAACCTTCCGGAAAATATAAAGCCTTTGCGCCTGTTCAGTTGACTGACCGCACTTGGCCTTCGCAATCCATCACGCGTCCTCCCGTATGGTGCAGCTCAGATCTGCGCGATGGTAATCAGGCGTTGATCGAACCGATGGACGGCGAACGCAAACGCCGCATGTTCGATACGCTGGTTGCCATCGGCTTCAAAGAAATCGAGGTGGCGTTTCCGTCGGCATCGCAAACTGATTTCGATTTCGTCCGCAGTCTTATCGAAGACGACGCGATACCCGATGACGTCACGATTCAGGTGCTCACACCGGCGCGAGACGAGTTGATTCGCCGCACGATGGAAAGCGTGCGTGGCGCAAAACGCGCAATTGTGCACGTGTATAACGCGACCTCACCGGCATTCCGGCGCGTCGTCTTCGGGCTCGACCGCAAAGGCGTGATCGATATCGCCGTGCGCGCCGCAACGTTGATACGAGAATTGTCCGAAGCCCAGCCGAAAACGCAATGGCGCTTCGAATACAGTCCGGAAACGTTCACGGCGACCGAGCTCGATTTCTCGCTAGAAATTTGCGATGCGGTGCTCCACGTTTGGCGGCCGACGCCGGATCGCAAAACGGTGATCAACTTGCCGGCAACGGTAGAAGTCGCGATGCCGAACTTGTATGCCGACCAGATCGAATGGATGCATCGGAACTTGAGTTATCGCGACGCCGTCGCGCTCTCGCTGCATCCGCATAACGATCGCGGCACCGGCGTAGCGGCAGCAGAACTGGGCTTGATGGCGGGCGCCGATCGTGTTGAAGGCTGTCTCTTCGGCAATGGCGAGCGCAC
>JBBRGM010000186.1:0-8335 GCA_038240725.1 Burkholderiales bacterium
GATGTGGTGAGCTCGAACGAGCTACCTCGTCTAGTGGCCGCCGTACGACCTGGAACCAAAGCAGCGGTACAGCTCTACCGCAAGGGCGAGAAAAAAGATCTGCAGATCACGGTGGGCGAGGTGCCCGACGAGCGTAATGCAAGCAAGCGCCCGGCGCCTCCGAAGAAGAGCGCGGGCGAAGCGCTCGCCAAGCTCGGCATTACGGCGTCGGAGCTGACCACCGATTTAAAGAAAGAGCTCAACGTTACGTCCGGCGTGTTCATCGAAAATGCCGAAGGAATCGCCGCGAAAGCCGGCATTCGGCGTGGCGATCTGATCCTCGCCGTCAACAACCAAGAGGTCAAAACGCCCGACGAGTTGAATCGACTCCTATCGCCCGCAGACAAGACGCGTACAGTGGCGTTGCTGGTGAAGCGTGGCGATGCATCGTTGTACGTGCCGCTGAAACTGAGCGGAAACTAACTGCGCGCCTCCCGCATACACGTGCGCGGCTGGCGAACGGCCTACTTACGCAGGCGCTGCGCGGGGAATTCCGTTAGAATTTCGCCTTTTACAGAGGCAGCGAAGGGCACTCGCGAGTGCCCTTTTTTCTAATGGAGCATATCCGCAACTTTTCGATCATCGCACACATCGACCACGGAAAATCGACGCTGGCCGACCGCTTCATCCAGTTCTGCGGAGGCTTGAGCGACCGCGAGATGGAAGCTCAAGTTCTGGACTCCATGGACCTCGAGCGCGAGCGCGGTATCACCATCAAAGCTCAGACCGTCGCGCTCCGTTATCGCGCCCTCGAAGGGCAAGAGTACCTTCTCAACTTGATCGATACACCCGGGCACGTCGATTTCTCATACGAGGTCTCGCGCTCCCTCGCGGCGTGCGAAGGCGCATTGCTGGTAGTCGATGCTTCCCAAGGTGTCGAAGCGCAAACGGTAGCCAATTGCTACGCCGCTATAGAGCAAGGCGTTGAGGTCGTGCCGGTGCTCAACAAGATCGACCTGCCCTCGGCCGATCCAGAGCGCGTGATTACCGAGATCGAAGACATCATCGGTATCTCCGCGAAAGATGCCATTCACGCCAGCGCCAAGACCGGGCAGGGCGTGCAGGAGATCATCGAAACCGTGATCCGCCGGATCCCGCCGCCGAGCGGCGACCGCGAAGCGCCGCTGAAAGCGCTGATCATCGATTCCTGGTTCGACAACTACGTCGGCGTGGTCATGCTCGTTCGCGTGGTGGACGGGCGCCTGACGCCGAAAGACAAGATTTTGCTGATGTCGAGCCGTACGACGCATTTGTGCGAACAGGTCGGCGTATTCACGCCGAAGGCGTTGCCGCGTACCCAGCTCTCGGCCGGCGAAGTCGGCTTCGTCATTGCCGGCATCAAGGAGCTCAAGAGCGCACGCGTCGGTGACACCATTACGCTGTTCAACCGCCCGGCTGTAGAGGCGCTGGCAGAGTTCAAAGAGATCAAGCCGCAGGTGTTTGCTGGCCTGTATCCGGTCGATACGAACGAGTACGAACAGCTTCGCGACGCGCTGGAAAAGCTGCAGCTCAACGATTCGTCTCTGCGCTTCGAGCCGGAAACATCGCAGGCGCTCGGATTCGGATTTCGCTGCGGCTTCCTCGGCCTGCTGCACATGGACATCGTCCAGGAGCGGCTCGAACGCGAATACGATATGCACCTCATCACCACGGCCCCCACCGTCGTCTATCAGGTGTTGATGCAGGATGGCTCGCTGCTCGAAGTGGAGAATCCCTCGCGCCTGCCCGATGCATCGAAGATCGTGGAAATACGCGAGCCGATCATCACGGCGACGATACTGGTGCCCAGCGATTACGTCGGACCGGTGATGACGTTATGCACGAACAAACGCGGCGCACAACGCAATATGCAATACCTCGGCCGCCAAGTGATGCTGACCTGGGAGCTGCCGCTCAACGAAGTGGTAATGGATTTCTTCGACAAGCTGAAGTCGGTGAGCCGCGGCTATGCCTCGCTGGACTACGAGTTCAAGGAATTTCGCTCCGCGGATCTGGTGAAGCTCGACATTCTGATCAACAGCGAGCGCGTCGATGCGCTGTCGCTCATCGTGCATCGTTCCAGCGCACAGAGCCGCGGCCGCGATCTGGCGGCAAAGATGCGGCAGCTGATCCCGCGACAAATGTTCGACGTCGCGGTGCAGGCTGCGATCGGCTCGCACATCATCGCGCGCGAAACGATTAAAGCGCTGCGTAAGAACGTGCTTGCAAAATGCTACGGCGGCGACATCACGCGCAAGAAAAAGCTGCTGGAGAAACAAAAGGCCGGTAAGAAACGCATGAAGCAGGTCGGGACGGTAGAAATTCCGCAGGAAGCCTTCCTCGCCATTTTGCAGGTCGAGAGCAAGTAGTTCGATCGCACACTCTTAATTTCCCAATCGACAACGAGACATGAATTTTGCGCTCGCAATGCTGGTGTTGCTGGTGGTGACCGGGAGCGTCTGGTTGCTCGATCGCCTGTATCTGTCCCGCCGCCGCGATGCGGCCGTGCGCGTTGCGCTCGAGCGCGCAAGTCCGCAACTCGAATCTCGCGCCGGCGAGACCGCAGCGGACCAGCAGGCGCGCAAGGAAGCCTTACTGCAGGAAGTTCGCGAACGCGCGGGCAAAGAGCCCTGGTGGGTGGAATACTCGAAGAGCTTTTTCCCGGTCATCTTGATTGTCTTCGTCCTGCGCTCGTTTCTGGTCGAGCCGTTCAAGATTCCGTCGGGCTCGATGATTCCGACTTTGCTGGTGGGCGACTTCATTTTAGTGAACAAATTCACCTATGGCATTCGCATTCCGGTGATCAACAAAAAAGTCTTCGATGTAAGCGATCCGCAGCGCGGCGAAGTTATGGTGTTCCGTTATCCGGAAAACCCGTCGCTCGATTACATTAAACGAATCGTCGGCGTTCCCGGCGACCGCGTTGCCTACATCGACAAGCGCCTGACGATCAACGGGCAGCCGATGCCGCAGACCCCCGTGTCCGATTACCAGTACACGGAGAGCGGGCTGAATTACGTTTCCAGCAAAGAATATCGCGAGGAACTGTCCGGCCATCCGCATGCAATGCTCGTCAATCCGGAAGCGCCGAGTGTGCAACTCGCCACCGTCCGGCAATTCCCGCATCGCGAAAATTGTGAATACAATGACCGAGGATTCGTATGCGTAGTGCCGCCCGGACATTACTTCATGATGGGCGACAACCGTGACAGCAGCAGCGATAGCCGCTACTGGGGGTTCGTGCCGGAGGCCAATATCGTCGGCAAGGCATTCCTGATCTGGTGCAACTTTAGCGATTTAGGGCGCATCGGCCGTTCCATCAAATAGGGAGACAGTATGAACAAGCAACGAGGGCTCAGCCTGATCGGGTTGCTGCTCATCTCGGCTGTGATTGTATTCGTCGCACTCATCGGTTTTAAGCTGCTGCCGTCCTACATCGAATACTTTACGGTACAGCGAATCATTACCGACATCGCGCATTCGCCCGAGGTACGTGGTGGAACGGTAAAGGATGTGCAGGCTGCGTTTTCCCGCCGTGCGGTGATCGACAATGTCACTTCGATTTCCGCCAATGACCTTGAGGTGACCAAGTTGAATGACGGCTTCGAAATCAACGCGAGCTGGGCCAGGCGTGTCCCTTTGTTCGGCAACGTAAACGCGTGTATAGACTTCGAAGTAAAAGGCTAGGACTGTCTGCATGAAATGAGTGCTTCGGACACATGAAACGGTGTTCGTGCGTCTGCATTTCGCACCCGTGAACTCGTGTGACGATATGGCTAGCGCAACATTGATCGCCCGGCTGGGCTATCCATTCAAGGACGGGGAACTGCTGCGCCAGGCACTGACCCATCGCAGTCACAGCACGCCCCACAACGAGCGTTTGGAATTTCTTGGTGACAGCGTCCTCAACTGCTCGATCGCAGCTCTTTTGTTTGCCCGCTTTCCCGCGCTGCCGGAAGGCCATCTGTCGAGGCTCAGAGCCGGCCTCGTCAACCAGGATACATTGAGCCAGATCGCACTCGCGCTCGATCTCGGCAGCGCGCTGCGACTGGGCGAGGGCGAGATGAAGAGCGGCGGATTTCGCCGGCCTTCTATTCTGGCCGACGCTTTCGAGGCGCTCACGGGCGCCATTTTCCTGGACGGCGGTTTCGCTGCCGCGCGCGACGTATTGGCACGCATCTATGCGCGCTGGCTCGATGACATCGATCCGCAGGTGCTGGGTAAGGATTCGAAAACGCAATTGCAGGAGTATGTCCAGAGCCGCCATCTCTCGCTGCCGCAATACCGCGTCGTTCGCGTGTCGGGCGAGGCGCACGAACAACATTTCGAAGTCGAGTGCGCGATTCCGGAGCTAGGCATTCGGACTCTAGGCGAGGGGGCGAGCCGGCGCGCCGCTGAGCAGGGTGCAGCGGGGCGTGCCTACGACCAGGCGGCGAACGCATGATAGAAACGCCTGCGCCCGTGAATACGGAACTGGAACATCGCGCCGGATACATTGCGCTGGTGGGTCGACCCAACGTCGGCAAATCGACGCTGCTAAACCGGCTGGTGGGGCACAAGCTCAGCATCACCTCGCCGCGGCCGCAAACCACGCGCCATTCGATCATCGGTATCGTCAGTCAGCCCGACGCCCAATTTGCGTTTGTCGATACGCCTGGGTTGCAGTCGCGCCACGCCGGCCGCTTGAATCGCGCGTTGAACAGAACGGTGGTCGATACATTGCTGCGAGTGGACGTGGTGATTTTCGTGGTCGAAGCGCTGGCCTTCGGTCCCGCCGATGCGGCGGTTTTGAAAGAGCTCAAAGACGGCCCGCCGGTGCTGCTTGCAGTTAATAAAGTGGATGCGGTGACGGATAAGAATCGGCTGCTCCCGTTCATTCAAGACTTGTCCGGCCGACATGCTTTTGCGGCAATCATCCCGATCAGCGCGCGCACGGGGCGCCAGGTCGATGAGCTGCTCGGCGCCGCAAAGCCGTATCTTCCAACCAGCCCCGCGCTTTACGCCGAAGACGAGTTCACCGATCGAAGCGAGCGGTTTCTCGCTGCCGAGATGATCCGCGAAAAATTGTTTCGCCTGCTCGGCGAAGAGATCCCCTACGCGGCTGCTGTCGAAGTAGAAAACTTCGAGACGGCCGAAGGGCTGCGCCGGATCGGCGCAACGATTCTGGTCGAGCGCCCCAGCCAAAAGGCCATCGTCATCGGCAAGGGAGGCGAGCAGCTCAAAGCCATCGCGACGCAGGCTCGGCTAGATATGGAGCGCCTGTTCGGCGGCAAGGTTTATCTCGAAATTTGGGTGCGTGTGAAGCGCGGCTGGGGCGAAGATCCCAAGATGCTGCAGCGGCTAGGTTACGAATGACGACCGATCTACAGGACGCGGGACCGGAACTCGACGAGGTGCGCGCGCCGCGCCTTGCCGCTTCTCCCAGGACTGCTCGTCTGCGGCATGGAACGCAGGACGATGAGCCCGCGTATGTTTTGCACGCGTATCCGTTCAAGGAAACCAGCCTCGTCATTGAAGTGTTCTCGCGCAACTTCGGCCGGCTGGGTCTGGTCGCGCGCGGCGCGCGACGACCGCGCTCGGCGTTGCGTGGAATGCTCATGGCATTCCAGCCGCTAAGCCTGAGCTGGGCGGGCAAGTCGGAACTGCGTACGCTGCATCGAGCCGAAGGGCTGGCGGGGCATGCGCAACTGGGCGGTATGAGTCTGATGTGCGGGTTTTACTTGAACGAGCTGCTGCTCAAGCTGATGCAGCGGGAAGATGCGCACGAAGGTTTGTACGACGCATATGAGAATGCGTTGACCGCGCTGCGCACTCAGGATGGGCACGCACGCACGCTGCGGCGTTTCGAAAAGCAGCTGCTGCGCGAGCTGGGTTACGGTCTATCGCTGGAACGCGATGCGCAGGGCGATGCGATCCGCGCAGACGCGCGCTACACGTATCTGCTCGAAGCGGGGCCGGCGTTGCAGCCTGAGCCCAGCGCCAGCGGGCGAGTCGATGTTTTAGGTAGAACCCTGCTCGACATGGCGATCGATGATTACCGTCTTGCATCGACGATGCAGGAAAGCCGCGCGCTGATGCGCTACATCCTGAATCACTATCTCGGCGGACAGGTGCTGCATACCAGGCAGCTTCTGCTCGAGATGCAGCAGATCTAGACTTCTATCAGGTAGCTTCGATGATTCATCTGGGCATCAACATCGACCACATCGCAACCTTGCGTCAGGCGCGCGGCACGCATTATCCAAGTCCCGTGCAGGCGGCGCTGATGGCCGAGACTGCCGGCGCCGATGCGATCACGCTGCATCTTCGCGAAGACCGGCGGCATATCCAGGACGAAGACGTGGCAGTGCTGCGCCAGGTGCTTACCACTCGCATGAACCTCGAGATCGCCGTGACGCCGCAGATGCTCGCAATCGCGGCAGCCACCCGGCCGCATGATGTATGTCTGGTACCGGAGCGTCGCGCAGAGCTCACCACCGAAGGCGGGCTCGACGTCAAAGGAAATCTCGCGCAAATTAAAGATGCGTGCGCGCAACTGGCAGCTGCCGGCATTCGCGCCTCGCTGTTCATCGATGCCGACGCCGCGCAAATCGATGCAGCGTGCGAGGCAGGCGCGCCGGTCATCGAGATCCATACAGGTTCTTACGCCGACGCCGAGAATGACGCGCAGCGAGATGAGCGGCTGGACCGTATTATTCGAGCTGCACAGCATGCCGCCGCGCGAGGACTCAAGGTTAATGCCGGCCATGGTCTGCACTATCACAACGTTCATCCGATCGCGGCCATTCCAGAGATCAGCGAGCTCAACATCGGTCATGCGATCGTCGCACATGCCGTGTTCGTCGGCTGGGAACAGGCCGTGCGCGAAATGAAAGCCATCATGAATGCTTGTCGAGGCGGGCAGCGTTGATTCTCGGGATCGGCGCGGACATGGTGGAGATTCCGCGCGTCACTCGCATGATCGAGCTATATGGCGAGCGATTCGCGCAACGCATTCTCGGGCCGAGCGAATGGGACGGGTATCGTGCGAGTGCGCATCGCGACCGCTATCTCGCCAGCCGTTTCGCCGCCAAGGAAGCATTCGGGAAAGCGTACGGCACCGGCTTGCGGGCGCCCGTGCTGCTCACCTACATAAGCGTCAATCACGATGCCCTGGGGCGTCCGTTGCTGGAGCTCGCGCCGCCGTTGCAGGCGTTGTCGGACAGCCGCGGCATTCGGGTTCATCACATCACGTTGACGCATGAGCGCAGCCTGGCGTGTGCGGTAGTTGTGCTGGAGAGTTGATCGAGTGGCAGCGCAATTACTCGGGCCCGTGATGCTGGATGTCGCAGGGCTGGTCCTGACCGACGAGGATCGCGGGCGTCTGCTGCATCCGTTGACCGGCGGCGTGATTCTATTTGCACGCAACTATGCATCGCCCGGACAAATCGCAGCACTGACTGCTGAGATTCGCGCGCTCCGCTCGCCCGAGTTGCTTATTGCGGTAGATCATGAAGGCGGTCGCGTGCAGCGCTTTCGCACCGGCTTCACCGCACTACCCCCCATGCGAGAACTGGGCACGCAGTGGGATGCGGACCGGCCGCTTGCGCGGCGGCGGGCAGAAGCTGCCGGCTTCATCATCGCGACCGAGCTCGGATCCAGCGGTGTGGATTTTAGTTTCACCCCGGTGCTCGATCTCGACTTCGGACCCAGCGGCGTAATCGGCGACCGCTCGTTTCACCGCGACCCGAGCGCGGTCAGTGAGCTCGCCATGTGTTTGATGACCGGTCTTGCGCGCGGTGGCGCTGTCGCCGTCGGCAAGCATTTTCCCGGACATGGCTTTGTCGCAGAGGATTCTCACACCGATCTTCCGATCGACCGACGCAGCTTCGATGAAATTCGCGCCCGTGACCTGGTTCCGTTTACCCGACTGGCAGCGCTGCTTGCCGGTATCATGCCGGCGCACGTGATCTACTCCGAAGTCGACAGCAAACCGGCCGGATTCTCGCGCGTCTGGTTGCAGAAAATACTTCGCGAGGAGCTGGGATTCGAGGGCGTCGTGTTCAGTGACGATCTCAGTATGGAGGCTGCATCCGTGGCGGGCGGCATTGTTGCGCGTGCGGACGCCGCGCTCAAAGCCGGCTGCGACGTTGTGCTCGTTTGCAACCGTCCACTGCTGGCGGACGAGCTACTTGCGGGACTGCACTGGCAGCCGGATGCCTCAGCGCAGGAGCGGATCACGCGCATGCGTGCTCGACCGGCCTACAGCTCGCTGGCGATGGCGCAAGCCGACTCGCTGCATGCGTCTGCGTTGAGCGAGCTCGCGCGCGCATAATCG
>JBBRGM010000187.1:0-8320 GCA_038240725.1 Burkholderiales bacterium
GATTCGGCGTCGAGATGCGGCTGCTTGCGCGGGTAAGTTCCAGCGCGCGAGTAGAGCATCCGAATCAGGTTGGACAGCGTGGTGACGCTGCCTACCGAAGATCGGGTCGTCGGCGAACCGCGCTGCTGCTGCAGGGCTACGGCAGGCGGCAAACCATCGATCTCGTCGACTTCGGGCACGCTTAGCTGATGAAACTGGCGGCGTGCGTATGGCGAGACCGACTCGAGATTGCGCCGTTGTGCTTCGGCGTAGAGCGTTCCAAATGCAAGCGACGATTTGCCGGAGCCCGACACGCCGGTAAAGACGACCAGAGCATGGCGCGGAATATCGAGATCGATATTTTTCAGGTTGTGCTCACGCGCGCCGCGTACGCGTACGAAACCGGTGAGCAATGGCTTGGAAGCTGCCGCAGGCTGACGCTTGCTCATCGTAGTTGCACCTCGATTCGTAATGGCCGGACGCTCAGGCGACATCGCGCTCATCCTGGCTGGGTGATGATATTGAGATGTCTAACCCGGAAGGGTTCCCGCAAAGCGATCGATAGCGCGAGCAAGGCTTCACATGCGCTTGCTGTGCGGTGAAGGATCAGCGTTTGGCGCCGAAACGAGGTCCGAACTGATTGATCAACAAACCGAGCAGGACCGCGGCCGTACCGACCCATTGCGCCACGGGCATTTTTTCCCCGAACGCCGCAGCGGCCGCCCACAAACCGACCACAGGGACCAGCAGCGAAAACGGCGCTACACGACCGGCAGCATGACGCGTCAAAAGCTTGGTCCACATCGTGTAGGCAAGCAACGTCGCCAGCAGTGCGAGGTAGAGGATCGAGAAACCTTCCCGCAAGCCAATCCGCGTCACGCTATCCCATACATGAGCGGCGCCCTCGGACGCGATCGCCAAGATCGCGAACGGTGCCACTGGAATAACGCTGCTCCATACGATGAATGCAAACGGGTCATAGCCAGGTGCGACGCGGCCGGCGAATCGAATAGTAAGATTCGACAGCGCCCACATAAATGCCGCGCCAAGGGTAAGGATGAAGCCGATGAGCGTCATTTGCCCCGGACCTTCACCATGAGCCGTGGCTACAATGACGAGGCCCAGCGCCGCGACGAACAAACCGATCCATTGGTAGCGGCTCGAGCGCTCTCGCAAAAATTGCGACGCAAGGATGAGCGTAAAGAATGCCTGCGTCTGCATCACCACCGACGCCATTCCGGCTGTCATTCCTAATTGAAGCGCGAGAAAAAGCAGGCCGAATTGCCCCAATCCCTGCGCAAGCCCATAGACCACTACGAACCGCCAGGGCAATTGCGGCGGCCGTACGAAGGCCATGAACGGCAGCGACGCCACCGCGAAGCGAAAAGCGCCGAGCATCATCGGGCTCAATCCCTGCAGCCCGAATTTCATTACGACGAAGTTCAATCCCCAGATTACGACGACGCCGAGGGCGCGAAAATAATCGCCACGTGACATGCTGGTCACGACTGTCATGCCGCAGCGGTCAGAACGAGCTTGTGAAACGAGGCGCGCGAGCGCAGCGTCATGACTTCTGCGAGGCGCGCAATGCCCGATCCAGGTCTTCGATCAAATCTTCGGGATTCTCTAATCCGACCGACAGGCGCACTGTGCCTTCGGTAATGCCGGAAGCCCGCAGCGCTGCGTCATCCATGCGATAGTGCGTCGTCGTGGCGGGGTGAATGACGAGGGATTTCGCATCGCCTACGTTCGCGAGATGCGAGAACACCCTCAGCGTTTCGATGAACCGCTTTCCGGCTGCCCGCCCCCCTTTGATATTGAAGCTGAACACAGCACCGCAGCCGCGCGGCAGCAGTTTATTCGCGAGTTCATGATCGGGGTGACCGGCAAGTTCCGGATGCGCGATGGATTCAATCGCGGTTTGGGCTTGCAGAAATGCGATGACGCGGCGCGTGTTGTCGACGTGACGCTGCATCCGCAGGCTAAGGGTTTCGATTCCCTGCAAAATCTGAAACGCATTTTGCGGGCTCATGCAGGCGCCGAAATCGCGCAGCCCCTCGCGTCGGGCACGCAGCAGGAACGCTGCAGTTGTCGATTCTTCGGTAAACACCATGTCGTGAAAGCCCGCGTAGGGTTGCGTCAGAGTCGGAAAGTGTCCGGACGCTTCCCAGTCGAAACGTCCGCTGTCGACCAGGACGCCGCCGATCGCCACGCCGTGACCGCCGAGAAACTTGGTAGCCGAATGAAACAGCAGGTCGGCGCCGAGGTCGAACGGACGCATCAGGTACGGTGTCGTGAAAGTAGAGTCAACCATCAGCGGCAAGCCGGCCTCATGCGCAACTTCGGCAACGCTCGGCACATCGAGAACATCGAGTCCCGGGTTGCCCAGCGTCTCGCCGAATACCAGTCTCGTGTTCGGCTGAATGGCGTTGCGAAACGCACCTACGTCGCGCGGATTTACGAATGTCGTCTCGATGCCGAAGCGCGGCAGCGTGTAATGGAGCAGGTTATGGGATCCGCCGTACAACGAGCGCGACGCGACGATATGTGAGCCGGCGCCCATCAACGTGGCAATCGCTAGATGCAGCGCAGCCTGTCCGCTTGCCGTAGCAATAGCGCCGACCCCGCCTTCGAGTGCGGCTACGCGTTCTTCCAATACCGCATTGGTTGGATTACTTATCCGGCTGTAGACATGGCCGCCGCGTTCCATGTTGAACAAGGACGCTGCCTGGTCGGTGTCTTTGAACACATATGACGTGGTGAAGTAGATCGGTTGCGCCCGTGCGCCATGCTGCGGATCGGGTTGTTGTCCAGCGTGCAGGCTCAGCGTATCGAACTGGTAGGACTTGGGCGTGGTCATGCGTGGCTCGGAAGAGAGGACCAGGACGCAAGTGTAAAGCTTGCGCGGATACGCGATGCGGTGGTCGTCCTGTGCACGGTTTGGTTTGCGAACATGCGGCGGCTCAATAAAACGCGCCGCGTCCTGCCACGGACCACAACGCCTCGACGCGATCGCCGCGGTAGCAGACCAGCCAGTCGTAGAGGTTAACGGTGGGATCGCAATGGCCGGGCACGAGTTTTATCTTCTGACCGAGTCGCACCACGTGCGGCGTATCGAGCTCGAGCACGCCATGTTCGTCGGATGCTCGCGTGTACCTCACACCGGGCAGATCGGCTACCAGTGGCATCCCGGAGTCGATGCTATGCGCCTTGAGCCCGACATCGACTACAGCGCGCAGCGGCGCGGGGTGACTCATCACGGTAGCGAGAATGAAAAGACTCTGCTCGAACTCTTGGACGGGCTCGCCGGCATCATTCAGATTGCGGCCATAGTCGGCGTCCATGAAAATATAGGAGCCTGGTTGGATCTCGTTGTAGACACCGCTCTGTGCTTCGAGCAGATACGTGCCGGTGCCGGCGCCGGTGATGATCTCGGCGCGCAGACCGGCGGTCTGCAACACCGAAAGCGTTCTACGAACTTCGCCGACCGCTTCATCGATCGCCTGCTGTCGCGCTGCCGGCGTGCGCAGATGCTGCGCCCCGCCGTGATAGGCCTGCAGTCCGGCAAAGTGCAACGACTCGTAACGCGTGATCGCCTGGGCGAGCGGCAGAACGCTGTCGCCAGGCTCGACGCCGCAGCGATTTGCGCCGACGTTAATTTCCACCAGTACATGCAGTGTCGACCTTGCTCGATTTGCCGCTTCGCCGAGCTGCGCGACGTTGTCGATGTCATCGACGCAGACGCTGATGCGCGCGTCGCGCGCAAGCGCGGCAAGCCGGGCGATCTTCTGCGCACCCACGACCTCATTAGCAACCAGAACATCGAGCACACCACCTGCAACCAGCGCTTCCGCCTCGCTCACCTTCTGACAGCAAACGCCCACCGCCCCGTGGGCAATCTGGCGCAAGGCTATCTCCGGACACTTGTGCGATTTCGCGTGCGGCCGTACCTGCACGCTGGAGCCGCGCAACGATTGCGGCAGACGCGCCAAATTGCGCTCGAACAGGTCCAGGTTCAGCAGCAACGCCGGCGTATCGACTTCGTTCAGTGCCATGCCGATGGTTGCCGGCGGCGGCAAAGGACCGATTTGCAGCAGGCGAGCGGAAGGGTCGTTCATCCACGGCTCCGAAGGTAAAGACGAATGCGTAAGATTAGCAGGTCGTAGCCTGATTCGAAGCGGCTCTAAATGGAGCCGAGCGCGATGCGCTTACGCGGTTCTGCCCTGCGGCAGTGCGCGAGGATTTTCTCAATTGCGTATCGATGCACGTCAGCACTAACACTGCGTCGCCGTTGGAACTATGGCAGCGCCTTACGTGCCGAACAGTGACAAACTGTTGTATTGCGCAGGGCGCGACTACCGGCCCGACGCATGACTCGGCGTTGCAATCTTGACCGCCTTTTAGAATGCTGTCGTAACGCCGCACATCGATAACCCGGCAGGGCGCAGTTACGCATGCTGAGAGAATGCTTTCGCGGAGCTTCCATGACATACCGAACCATTTCGTTCTCTGTGCAATTGGTCGTGTGCTTGCTCGGGTTGACGTTTGGGCCATTTCTCAGCGCTTGCGCAGGCGGGATCGAGACCCGCGAAGATGCCCTGCACGCGTTGGCGAGCCCCGAAGCGGCGCAACGCCGTGACGCCACCAACGTGCTGGCGCGCCTCGGGAGCCAGGCCGACGCGGAACCGTTGCTCGAAGCGCTGCGCGATGACGACACGGATGTGCGAAGCGAAGCTGAGACCGCGGTGTGGAAATTGTGGGGCCGCTCCGGGGATACCAGCGTCGACGCGCTCCTGCAATCCGGCATTCATTACATGAATGAAGGGCGTATGGCGCAAGCGTTGGAGATTTTCACGCGGATCATCGAGCGCAAGCCCGATTTCGCGGAAGCATGGAACAAACGGGCGACTGCTTATTACCTAACCGGCGATCTCGATCTCTCGAGTAAAGACTGCGACGAAGTGCTCAAGCGCAATCCGCATCACTTTGGCGCCTTGTCAGGCTACGGATTGATCTATCTTCGGCGCGGTGAGCTAGAGAGCGCTCTGGACTATTTCGAGCGAGCACTCGAAATCAATCCGAACATGAACAGTGTCGAAGAAAGCATCGAGCTCATCCGTTATCAGCTTCGTCGCGAAGGCAAAGAGCAAACCTGATCTGCGCCGTGCTTCGCCGCAGCTGTGTTTACCCAGTCGGGAACTGTGAGCGGACTTAGCGCGCCGCGCGTAGATCAAGCGATTGCTGCGCGTAACTTCTACCCGCGGGCCGCCTTCTTCGCAGCCGGCTTACGACGTTGCGCCGTCGGCTTCGCGCGCGAGCGTTTTGCCGGCAGCGGAATCCCCGAAATCTGCTGGAAGACCTTTACTACGGCCGAATCGTCTTCCAGACCGAATCCCGCTGCGCCCGCCATCAGAAACATCTGATGCGCAGTCGCGGTGAGCGGTAGTGGAAACGTCGCCTTGCGCGCCGAATCGAGGACGATCCCCAGATCCTTTACGAAAATGTTCACCGCAGACAGCGGCGTGTAGTCGCCCGCAAGAATATGCGGCACGCGGTTCTGAAACATCCAGGACGAACCCGCGCTGTTCGAGATGACTTCGTACAAGACATTGGGATCGACGCCGGCGCGGATGCCGAGCGCCATCGCTTCGCAGGATGCGGCGATGTGTACCCCTGCGAGAAGTTGATTGATCATCTTGACCTTCGATCCCATGCCGGGCTCCTCACCCAACCGATAGACCTTGGCGGCAATCGCGTCGAGAACGGCGCGCGCCTGGCGGAACGCAACCGGAGACCCGGAACCCATGATCGACAGCTCGCCGATTGCGGCTTTGGCCGCGCCGCCGCTGACCGGCGCATCGATCATGTGTATCTCATGTTGAGCCAGATGTTTGCCGAGCTCTTCGGCGTACGCCGGTGCAACGGTGCTGCTCGCTATGACCACTGATCCTCGCGCCATCTGCGCTACGGCGCCGTCGCGCCCGAACAACGCCTGCTCGGTCTGATCGGCATTCACCACCAGAACGATGAGGACCGATGCGTTCGCACCGACTTCCGCCGGTGTCGAGGCCGGTGTGCCGCCCTCGCGCCGAAATGCTTTCAAGACCTCGGGGCGCACGTCGAATGCGTGCACCTGAAATCCCTTCTTCAGCAGCGTACGCGCAACGCCAAGACCCATCGAACCCAGTCCGATAACGCCCACGGCGGCGCTGTTTTTCTTTGCCATGCCTTCCCCCTTGTCTCGCGAACTCGGCTGATTGCCAAAGCCGTGCAGTTTATAGCGCTCCAAGGTCGCGTGCCATGCGAACGATTGCGCGCGCGGCGAGTTGCGGGATTTGAAACGGAAACAGATGATCGCCGGCGACGAGTCCGAGACGAAATCGTCTGCGTGTATAGGCGAGACCAACGCGATGCAAAAGTGCTGAGCCGGTGCCGCCGATGAAGCCGCCGGGAACCTGCAGCTTTCGGATAGCGGTCGCAATGTTGTGCGGTATGGTTCGATAGAGTTGATATTCGACGTCCGGATCGAACCACAGATGCACGCCCGGTTGGCCATCGACGATGCCGTAGCGCACGTAGTCGCGCAAGCATTCGGGCGCGAAGTTGCGAAACAGTTTGCGACGACGGAAGTGCGCCAGCGCTGCCGCCCGGTCGGGCCATTCGGAGCGGCGGCGTTTACGCGCGGCGCCGGGTACGATGCGATCGATCAGCCCGATACGTTTGATCAATTGAATCGCGCTGCCCTGGAATGGCGCGAGGATCGGCGCATCGAGCAGGATCACGGCGTCGAATAGATCCGGACGTTGTGCTGCGGCCATCGCGGTGAGAAATCCGCCGAGTGAATGACCGACGCCGATCACCCGCTCCTGATAGCGGTGCTCGATTGTGGCGATGAGTTCTGCCACGAGCGCGTCCCAGCCGTCGCTCACCGGATACTGCGGATCGTGCCCGATGCGATCCAGGTAGCCGATGCGAAAGCAGTCATCCAACTCGGCAAATAGGGTCGCGTAACACGGAGCTGGAAAACCGTTGGCGTGCGAGAAATGTATGATGGGGCGATTCACCTGTCGCTCAACCGGGAAAGGAAGCGCTTGCACAGCTGCGCGATAGCGCGAGTCGGAACTGCGCTGATGATGATCGCGCTGCTCATCCTGGTTTCCTGTGGAAATGGCGGTCGCATGGACGATTCGACTCAGACACATCATACCGCGGACGGTTTTCGCAACAACGATCCGTCCGGTCCGCGCGGCAATTTCTGGAAATGGCAGCGTGAGCGCTGGGCGAACGGCTTGCCGAAAATTCCGGAAGGCGGCTATCGCTTCGAGCTGGTGCATCCCGACGTGCGGCGACTGCAGACCAATCGCACGCAGCCGACGTTGACGTGGATCGGCCATGCGACATTTCTCCTGCAACTAGGCGGCGTCAATATCCTCACCGATGCACATCTGACCGAGCGTGCATCGCCATTGAGTTTCGCAGGGCCCAAGCGTGTCGTGCCGCCGGCGTTGACGTTCGCAGAATTGCCCCACATCGATGCGGTAGTGATCTCGCATAATCATTACGACCATCTCGATCGAGCGACGGTGAAACGGCTGGCTGCACAAGTTGGCGGTTCACCGCACTTCTACGTGCCGTTGAAGTTGCGAAGCTGGTTCGTAGACCAGGGCATCGATAACGTCAGCGAACTGGACTGGTGGGATGAGGCCGCAATCGCGGGGCTGAAACTGACGCTGGTCCCGGTGCAGCATTGGAGCTCACGCACGCCCTGGGATCGCGACAAAACGCTGTGGGGCGGCTGGGTAATCGAGCAGCCGGGCTTTCGATTCTTTTTTGCAGGCGATACCGGGTATTCGTCTGACTTCAAGGAAATCGGTCGGCGCTTCGGGCACATGGACCTCGCCGCGCTGCCGATCGGTGCCTATGAGCCGCGCTGGTTCATGAAGATCATGCATGCGAATCCGGAAGAAGCCGTGAAGATCCATCGCGATCTCAACGCGCGTCATTCAGTCGGCATGCATTGGGGCACGTTCATTTTGACCGACGAGACGCTGTACGACCCGCCGATCAAACTTGCTGAAGCGCTCCGCGATGCAAATATTCCGCCGGAGCAATTTTTTATCATGAAGCACGGCGAAACACGCGAGTTGCAAGAATTTTTCAGCGAGGCGGATCAGCCGGCAGAGACCTCGGTGGCGCGTTACCGCGAACGAGGTAACGGATGAGCGAGAGATTTGCAGACAAGATCGTATTGATGCCCGTGGCACTGGCGGATTAGGTTGCGCGGTCAGCCTGGCATTTCTGCAAGAGGGCGCAGCGGCCACCGCTAGCTATCGCAAGCAGA
>JBBRGM010000188.1:0-8306 GCA_038240725.1 Burkholderiales bacterium
GTCGCCCTATGACGGTTTGAGCATCGGCATTCTGTCGTCGCTCAAAGGTGTGGGCTACGGCTCTGCCTCGCAACCCTACCCGTATGTGAGCGGCCAGGATGCCGAGGTGCCGTCGGTCAAGTCGATCATCCGCAAAGAGCAGTACTCGACCATCTTCAAGGACACGCGCGAGCTGGCCAAGGTAACCGCCAGCATGGTGGATGCGATGTTGACCGGCAAACCGGTACCGATCAATGACACCAAAACCTACAACAACAAGGTAAAGGTGGTGCCGTCCTACCTGCTGAAGCCGGTCAGCGTGGATTTGTCCAACTACAAACCGGTCCTGATCGGGAGCGGTTACATCAAGGAAGAGCAGCTGAAGTAAATTAGCGCGTTGCTCGGACAAGCCCTGTGCCGAAATGCATGGGGCTTTTTTGTGTTTGCCGGACGATCGTCGCGGCATTGGAGTTAAGGGAACATGGCGGATTCGGTTCTAGAAATGCGCGGCATAAAAAAGTCGTTCCATGGCGTGAAGGCGCTGAGTGACGTCAACCTCACCGTCGCTGCCGCAGAGATTCACGCCATCGTGGGCGAAAACGGCGCCGGCAAGTCGACATTGATGAAGGTCCTGAGCGGTGTCTTTCCATACGGCGACTACGAGGGCGAGATCAGTTTTCTCGGAGAGGAATGTCGCTTCAAGGGCATCTCCGACAGCGAAAAGAAAGGCATCATCATCATTCACCAGGAGCTCGCGCTGGTGCCGCTGCTGTCGATCGCGGAAAACATTTTTCTCGGCAATGAGCAAGCCCATTACGGCATCATCGACTGGAACACCGCGTATCGTAAAACGCAGGCGCTGCTGAAAAAAGTCGGATTGCGTGAGTCGCCTGCCGCCCTGATCACCAACCTGGGCGTGGGCAAACAGCAGCTCATCGAAATCGCCAAAGCGCTGTCGAAAGAAGTCAAGCTGCTGATCCTCGACGAGCCGACCGCGAGCTTGAACGAAACCGACAGCGATGCGCTGCTCGAATTGCTGCTCGAGCTCAAGCGCCAGGGCATCGCCTGTATCCTGATCTCGCACAAGCTCAACGAAATTGCCAAGGTGGCGGATACCATCACCGTGCTGCGCGATGGCGCCACAGTGGCGTCGCTCGACTGCAGGCAGGAGCCGATCAGCGAAAACCGCGTCATCAAGTATATGGTCGGTCGCGAAATGGCGGACCGTTATCCCAAACGCATCCCGAACGTCGGCGAGAAAGTGTTCGAGGTCGTCGACTGGAAGGTGCACCATGAGATGCATGCGGATCGCCTGGTGATCAAGGGCGTAAATCTGCACGTCAATCGCGGCGAGATCGTCGGTATCGCAGGGCTCATGGGCGCCGGACGCACCGAGCTCGCGATGAGCATTTTCGGCCGCAGCTACGGCCAGGGCACCAGCGGTAAAGTGCTTTTGCACGGCAAGGAAATCGACACCGGCACGGTGCAGAAAGCAATCGACCACGGCATAGCCTACGTGACCGAAGACCGCAAAGGCTTCGGCCTGGTGCTGGAGGAAACGATTGCGTGGAACACCACGCTGGCTAACCTCGAAGCGGTTTCCAGCTATGCGGTGATCGACGAGGGCCGGGAATTCGGCGCGGCCGAGCAATACCGGCGCAAGCTCAATATTCGCAGCCCGAACGTGTTCGCGCGCGCGGTCAATTTGTCCGGCGGCAATCAGCAGAAAGTGGTTTTGAGCAAATGGCTGTTCTCCAACCCCGAAGTGCTGATTCTGGATGAGCCGACGCGCGGCATCGACGTGGGCGCCAAATACGAGATCTACACGATCATTGCGCAGCTCGCGAGCGAGGGGAAATGCGTGCTCATGATCTCATCTGAAATGCCCGAGCTGCTGGGCATGTGCGACCGGATTTATGTGCTCAACGAAGGCCGGTTCGTGGCCGAGTTTTCTGCTGCCGATGCGTCGCAGGAAAAAATAATGCATTCCATCGTGACGTCGGGAGGCAATTGACGTGGCAACCGAAACGACAGCAATAAAAGCTGAGGAGCCGAAGGTCGGCTCTGGTTTTCTCAAAAACAACCTGCGCGAATACGGTCTGTTGATTTCGCTGATCGTCATCATGGTGTTTTTTCAGGTGATGACCAACGGCACGCTGTTCCAGCCGCTCAATCTGACCAACCTGATTCTGCAGAACAGCTACATCATCGTGATGGCGCTGGGGATGCTATTGGTGATCGTGTCCGGCCACATCGATCTTTCCGTCGGCTCGGTCAGCGGTTTCATCGGCGCGTGCGCCGCGGTGCTGATGGTCGAGTATCACGTGAATTTCGTTCTCGCCACAGTCATCTGCCTGGCGGCGGGCGCTGTGATCGGCGCAGCACAAGGTTATTGGATCGCGTTCTTCAAGGTACCGTCGTTCATCGTTACGCTGGCCGGCATGCTGATCTTCAAAGGTCTGGCGCTCGCTGTCCTGCAAGGCTCTTCGGTCGGCCCGTTCCCTGCCGAGTTCCAGCTTCTGAGCACCGGCTTTATTCCTGATCCGTTCGGCGGCGAAACGCTGCGTGTCACCTCGCTCGCTGTCGGTATCCTGATGGCGCTGGTGCTGCTCATCGTCAAGGTGCGCAGCCGAGCCGACCGCGCCAAGCATGGGATGGAAAACGAGCCCTACGTGTTCTTCATGCTCAAGAACATCGTGCTTGCCGGCATGATCGCCGCCTTCAGCTATCAGTTGTCGTCGTACAGAGGCTTGCCAAATGTGCTGATCGTCATGCTCCTGCTGATGTTCGCCTACGACTTTATGACATCCAAGACCACTATCGGTCGACGCATTTACGCGCTGGGCGGCAACGAAAAAGCAGCGAGGTTGTCCGGCATCAAGACCGAGCGCCTGACGTTCTACACCTTCATCAACATGGGCGTGCTGGCGGCGCTGGCTGGTCTCATTTTCGCGGCGCGCTTGAATACCGCAACGCCCAAGGCAGGTCTGGGCTTCGAGCTGGATGTGATTGCCGCTTGCTTCATCGGCGGCGCGTCGGCGTCGGGCGGCGTCGGCAAGGTTCTCGGTGCGGTGATCGGCGCGTTCATCATGGGTGTGATGAACAACGGCATGTCGATCATGGGCATCGGCATCGACTACCAGCAGGTCATCAAGGGCCTTGTCCTGCTGGCAGCCGTGTGTCTTGATGTATACAACAAAAACAAATAACGAGGGCGCGTGAATGCAGCCAAGACGACACGCTTCGCTGTCGCCGCATCGTGCCTAAGCCGAGCGCGAGCGCCGAAGCAAATTGATTTGCGCACGGACCGCTGCCGCGCGAGTCGCTGCTGTAGACGCGCGGGGTGTCGGGTGAACGCGAGAGGCACTATGCGACAAATGCGCCTGCAGGCGCTCCGAGATGTATCGACATGCATCGCACGCTGTTGCAACGACGACGCCGTGCGCCCCGCCTTCGCATCGTCCGGTCATTCGGCCTTGATCTCATTGCGTCCGCGGCCCTAGCCGGCGATTGCGTCTCAACCCGGGCGAGATAGCGCGGTGATGTCGACTGAGTCAATGTGCGGTCTCGCGCACTCCGAACCGCCCACACTAAAGTGGTAGATCGCAAAGCGTTCGTCGAGCGTAAGCTGCAGTCAGGGCATGGTGGCTACTTCTGGCAGCGGGTTTGCCGCACTTCCGACACTACTAGTCATCCACATTTTCCACCTTCTATCATCAATGGTGCGGTTGCAAGTTGAATCCACCTGCAATTCTCATCACCGGAGGCACCAGATGACAAGGCGAGATTCGGTAACTCACTACGCCCCTCAGCAGGTTCGCTCACGGCGAATGCTCGTGGCGTTCGGGTTGACCGCGGCGCTGGCGGTAGGAGGCGAAGCACTGGCTTTACCGCCGCCCCTGTGGATCGAGCTCCAAAAGACGACGAGCGACTACGCCTACACAATCCCTGTGGTCGATGGCAAGCTCGACATCATTAAAGACGGCGCCGGACGCTTAACCAAACGCGAGTATTCCAACGGTAAGCGGATTCCGCTCAACAACTGGATGCCGCCGCAGCCTCCGGCAATACGCGTAGACGGCGAGGCCTACATCCAGATCCAGGCGCCCGACGCGGTGGACGAAGATGGCGAGCCCACGGTCCTCGCACGACATATGTTTATCGGCGTCAAGATCCCGCGCAAATGGAGCTCTA
The DNA here is from genome assembly GCA_038240725.1 of Burkholderiales bacterium. Taxonomy (GTDB): domain Bacteria; phylum Pseudomonadota; class Gammaproteobacteria; order Burkholderiales; family SHXO01; genus SHXO01. The sequence goes on from JBBRGM010000188.1 coordinate 4,174, forward strand.
ACCCTGGCGATCCGAGCTACGGATTCGATAACGGGAAAATCCAACTGTTTCTGGAAAAAAATGCTTCAAACGAGAGTTGCCTCGCCAGACGCACAATCGAGATGACTTTCGGGCAAGAGATGGGAATCGAGCCTTGGACCTATCCCAACGGGATAGACCCCGACAATCTGAGCTTCGTCACAACCGAATCGAGTTACAGCGCTGGATGCTCGAGCCCGCCGACCCCGCAGACGCACTACTATCTGCAAAGCTCGAGCATCAAGGTGATGCTCAATGCCAACGGCGAACCGACCGACTTTCTGTTTGCCGAGTTCGACATTCTGCTGGATGCCAATACCTTCAACATCAGCCTGAACCCCGAACAGAATTTCTACTTTGGTCTGGCCTATTGGGACACTGACTACATTCCTGACGGTACCGACCGCGCCGTCTACACGATTCCGAATAATCAAGCGAACGCGCACGCGCATCATCCCAGATGGGACTCGTTTACCGCTTACGGCAACGCCGACCCCGGCATGCTCAATTGGCAGCGGATCGACTTCGCCCCGGCGCATTCGACGAAATTGGCGGTTGCCCAGTGGAACGTCGGCTTGCTGAACGTTTTCGTCAAGAACGGTGGAATTGGCGGGGTGGGCAATATCGCAAAAGCGATTTTTGAAAACGACCATGTTTGCCTAAATGAAATCTACGATGAGCAAGACCGCCGAAATATCCTCTACCTCGCGAATCGCAAGCGAGCCAGAATCGACAAGCACCCGTTTACCAGAGTGTCACCGGGCGACGGCGACCCTCCGAACGAAATGATTCTGACCTCCTGGATCGTGGTGGCCCATCAAGAAATGAAGTTCATGAACTACCACTATTCCGGCCTACTCGGGGATGGCGGCATTAAGGGCGCGCCTGATGACAATACGCAAACAGGCGCCATCGGCCTGCCCGGCTTAGATAACAACGCACACACAGGTGCCAAGGGAATCGTGTGGGCTCGTGTCGCGAAGCCGATCATAATTCCTTGCGACCCGTGCGACGGAACCCCGCTCAAGGAGTATCCCAGCTCGACCGAATGGTTCGACATTTTCTGCGTGCACACGCAAGCGGCCTACAACCAGATGGACTTGTTCGATTACGACAATCAAACCTGGCGCGATATGCAGTTCGCATCGGCTGGAGAGTGGATCGCCTGGGCGCGCGGTCACACCTATGGCGTGGCCGACGGCTTTTCACGCCCGGCGCTGCTGATGGGCGATCTTAATCAGCCCGGTCCAAAGAAAGTCGAAGCAAACTGGGACCAGGCGACAGTCGGCCATCTGGGCGCTGCTGAATGGGTATTAGAAGACGGGATGGGCGACTTCACGCCACAGAATCCGGCACCGCAACTGGCTGGTTCCTACCAACGGATGCGAGAGAGCCTCAACAACTGGCACACGAGCGTTTTCGATAAAGACAATAAGCATAACCTCAAGTCCTACGACCTCACCGCGAATACTTGGGACGTCAGCGCGGGCGCCCCCGGCGTGCAAGGCGCCGGCACGTGGATCGGTGGCGAAAACCAGGCGGGGACGTCCGACACTGTGGCAATTTCGGACGAAGTAAATCCAAGCTACCCGAATTTGCAACTGACGCCCCGCATCGACTACATCATGGTTCTGCCGTCGACCAGCATTCGGCCGAACTGGAAATTCTTATGGGATACCTCCCTGGCGCCAGCCGACCGTCATGCCGTTACCAATCGGAACTACGTCTATCGCCCAGCCGACAAATCAGGGACGCTCTCCGACCACTCCGAAGTGTTGGCAAAAATCGAGTTCGTCGAGCAGGCCGCGCCACCGACAATCAACTGCAGCAAGCCGCACCGCCTGGTCTATGCGATCGGCAATCTCACCGACGTTTGGGAGAACGATTGCAGCGTCGGCGACGACTGCGCAACCGACTGGTACATCCACGACGATTGGTTCCATATGTTCAACAATGACGCGAACGCAGGCGATGCGATTGAGCTGGAAAAAGACCGTCGCACGGAAGGGCAGCCTGGTCATGGCATGGGCTGGGTGTCAACGAGCGTGGCCGGCATACAGGGCGATCAGGGAACCGCGTCGATTCCCTGGACCATTCACTCGCCCGTGCTCAATCCCGGCGACCCCGCCAGCGCATTCGACATGCACATGGTGCTGAGCGTGTGGGACCACGACAGCGGCCCCGACGACAACTATGATTCCCAACCCGAGCCCGATGCCTTCGACGCCGCGATTGTAGTTAATACGGCCTGCAACGCATCGCAGAGCAATGGCGGCTGGAAGGTCGATCGCCTCGACTACTACGGCAACCGCATGCAGACCATGCGAGATTTCGATGACTCGGGTCACGCGGACTTCACCATGGGTGGCGACGGCGACGGCTATATCGTCACTGTCGATCACCATCTGTGGATGTGTGAGACCGATGCGGCCGGCGGGTGTATCGTCGACACGCCGGATGGGGATTAACTATGAAACGGCAACGGTAATTTTTTTGAATACAACAATAATAAATGGCCGGCTACCACAATATGTCAAGCCTGCCTCCGAAGGCGCCCGGACGGTGAATCAACATCTCACCGCAGCACCCACCCCGGGGAGTGGTTTACCTGCATCTTGGGTCTACCGTGTTCCCCGCACAAGACCGCGCAATCTGAGCGACACTTAGTTCGTAGCCTTCTGCAGCTCTTAGCGTAGGTAGACGTCCGTGCCGCACGCAGATGCGCGTCTCGCGATACCATAGCGAGATAATTCAAACTCAAAAATGGGCAGACTCATGAACAAGAGCGACAACGAGGCGCTGCAAAAATGGGACACAGCGCAAGACGTGCTTGGCCATCTTCAGGAAGCTCGGCCGACGTCACTGAAGCCGCGCTCGACCGCTCGGCGCGGTCGGTCCCTAGCTCGATCAACTAATGAAGTGCTGTTAGAGAACCAGAATCTACACATCGTCGGGTGCCGTCCGTTGGACAAAACGGAGATCGACCTCATTAACGAGGTCAAGAAGCTGGCGAATTTCGTGGGTGAGACCTTGGCGAGGTTCGAACGCGTGAGCGGCATGGATAAGCATTGGGCGGGCATCGCCCGCACTCAATTGCAGCTGGGCTTCATGGCGCTGGATAGGGCAGTTGCTAAGCCGACCAGCTTTTGACGCGGCAGAATACGAACCAAGGTACGCTGGAATCCTGTGGATGATCGAGGTGTTTCGGCGGCGTCATGTTTAGCGTGGGACGGGCTCGCACACGTCCTGCTGCACCTGAAATCGCGCACCGCAACCAGCTGCTATCAGACGCAGTGTCTGGCGTTGATCGGAGCCGGTTAGTGGGTAAACGAAATGGCCGGCAGCGCGGTGCTTGACGTAAATGTACGACTGACTGCTCCCCTATTAATACAAGTGTAAGCGACGCTTTAGCGCGGACGGTACAGCGACCACTTCGCGCAATGCGCTCACTGGAACGAAGTGGCGGGACGTCGGGGTTCGAGCTATCGCATCCCTGCGATTGTCTCGAGCGCGCGCTTCGGATTGCTGGCGCTCCTCGCTCGGTAGACGTCGCGTCGATGGCCGCGGCCGCTTCGCGGCGATCGAAGTACTCGTGAGCAACCGTGCAGTCGCAAACATGATCCGTGAAGGTAAGACCGATCAGATTCCTAATGCGATACCGGCAAGCGGTCTGCAAGGTATGGTGATCGTGCACGACTGCGGCACCGTCTTCTTCCGCCGAAGCGGCGCCGTCCCAGTATTCGACGGCAGGCCTCAAGGCGACGTTGCAGCTTCACTTTTACCCAAGGTTGCGTGTCCGCTCGGTGTCGCTATGGTCAGATGATCGAACATGAACACGAACTGACCATATGAGGGGCGACGAATGACCAATATGAAACGGCTGGCCGCAGCGGCAGTATTCTTCCTTACCGTGCTTGGGGCACGAGGTGATGCCGCAACCTCTACTGCGCCCTATTCACCACCCACTTACACACCGCAAGCCCCGGTGACATATCAGCCCAAGTTGGAACGGCCACAACCGCCATCGACCTATACGCCTTCAGGTCCGACGTACCGAACACGTTGAGCGATCATAACGCCCTTCGCGTAACCTGATCTTTTGCTCTGAACCGCTC
>JBBRGM010000189.1:0-8300 GCA_038240725.1 Burkholderiales bacterium
CAGATCATTTTGGAAGAAGAAGGCGCCGGCGCCCCGATGTTTTCGTCGGACATGCTCTCCCACATCATTCGGTTCTACGGCAACGCTATGCAGGGCATGATGGGGACGTACCTGGAGAAAAACATCCAGACCTTCATGGAAATTCAGCGCCGGTTGCAGGAGCAGTCGGTTGGCAAGCTCGGTGACAACCCGATGATGAACTCCGACTCGTGGAGCCAGTTCGTCAAGATGCAGGGGCCCGCCATCCAAGGCTTGATGACGAGCTACCTGGATCAGAGCGCCCAGACTTTCCTCGAAATGCAGCAGCAGCTGCAAAAACAAGCGCGCAACATCTTCGGTGCCTTCCAGTTTCCCAACTTCGCCAATCCCTACGCCGCGTTCACCGGCAACAATGAAGAGCCCAAGCCCAACTCCGAAAGCCAGTCCGGGCCCGAGACCGAACGCAAGAGCTGACGCACCTTTGTCCTTAACACGACGCCGCCCGGCACCCAAGGTCGGATTCGTATCGCTTGGGTGCCCGAAGGCGCTGGTCGATTCCGAACGCGTTCTCACGCAGCTTCGCGCTGAAGGTTATCAAGTCGCGCCGAGCTACCAGGACGCCGATCTCGTCGTCGTCAACACCTGCGGTTTCATCGACGCTGCTGTAGAAGAATCGCTGGATGCGATCGGCGAGGCGCTCGCCGAGAACGGCAAGGTCATTGTCACCGGTTGTCTGGGTGCCAAAGGCAACACCGTTCGCAATGCGCATCCGCAGGTGCTGGCCGTCACCGGGCCGCACGCGCTCGCAGAAGTGATGGCCGCAGTCCACGCACACTTGCCGAAGCCGCACGACCCGTACGCCGATCTCATCCCGCCGCAGGGCATCAAGCTCACGCCGCGGCACTACGCCTACGTGAAAATTTCGGAAGGCTGCAATCACCGCTGCACGTTCTGCATCATTCCGTCGATGCGGGGCAATTTAGTGAGCCGGCCGGTGGGCGACGTAATGCAGGAAGCCGAAAATCTGGTAAAGGCCGGCGTGAAAGAGCTGCTGGTGATTTCGCAAGACACCAGTGCATACGGGGTCGACATCAAGTATCGCACCGGATTCTGGGGCGGCCGTCCGCTGAAGTCGCGCATGCAGGATCTCGCGCAGGCAATGGCGAGCTTGGGCGTATGGGTGCGGCTGCATTACGTCTACCCGTATCCGCACGTCGATAACGTGGTGCCGCTGATGGCGGAAGGCGGTCTGCTGCCCTACCTCGATGTGCCGTTTCAGCATGCTAGTCGTCGCATTCTCAAGTTGATGAAGCGCCCGGCCGACGCTGAAGATAACCTCGCGCGCGTACGCAGCTGGCGTGCGATCTGTCCCGAGCTGACGATCCGCAGCACGTTCATCGTCGGCTTCCCGGGCGAGACCGACGCGGAATTCGCCGAGCTGCTCGAGTTTCTCGAAGAAGCGCAACTCGATCGCGTCGGCTGCTTTGCCTACTCCCCGGTCGAAGGCGCTGTGGCAAACGCCCTGCCCGACGCCGTGCCGGAAGCAGTGAAAGAGCAACGCCGCGCACAGTTCATGGCTGCGCAGGAAAAGATCAGCGCTGCACGACTGAAAGCGAAAGTGGGACGCACGCTCACCGTCCTCGTCGATGAAGTCGGCAAGAAAACTGCGATTGCACGCAGCGCTGCCGATGCGCCCGAGATAGACGGGCTCGTGCACGTCGAAGGTATCAAACAACTCAGGCCAGGCGAATTTGCGCAGGTGCGCGTCACGCGCTCGGACGCGCACGACCTCTGGGCCGTTCCCAGCTAACTGCTACAGCGCGTTGCTGGGTCGTATTAGCAGGCGCGGGCACTACGATATAAAAAGGCGTTGGAGTGTCGATATGGCGGACGCGTGTGAAGCCCGGGCTCCGCCGTGTATTTCGGCTGTGGCCAGCGCACTTTGCTCGAACGGTTGACGCAGCACCCGTTTCGATCTCCTGCCTGCTGCTGTCATAGCTTCGACACTTCGATCAACTACTCCACGCCACACGCATTCGCGCTTCGATTCGTGGCGACGCCGAACTAGCCCAGCCGTGCACCATGTGCGGCGTGTCGTGTGCAATACCGAAGCTGCCATCGGCGCCGATGGCGATAAATCCTGCATCCGCGCCGACCGTATCGCGCATCGATTGCAGAATATTCTCGACAGCCGCCTGCGCATGCATCCCACCGGCGATCAAATCGCTGATCGATTTCGCAGCGAGCACGCGCATGATCAGCTCGCCTTGCCCGGTTGCCGACACCGCTGCACTGCGCGTCGCGTAAGTTCCAGCACCGGGTAGCGGCGAATCGCCTATGCGTCCGGGCAATTTCAGCGCGACGCCACCGGTCGACGTTGCAGACGCCAGGCAGCCGTTCGCATCCATCGCTACAGCGCCAACGGTTCCGAGCCCAGCCGAAGCTAGCTTGTTCTCGTAATCCGCCCGCGCCTGTGCGCTGATCGGATCGTAGTCTTCGAATCCCTGCGCGCGTGCGAACTGCTGCGCGCCCTCGCCCACCAGCAAGGCGTGTTCGCTGTGCTCCATCACGGCACGTGCGACGAGCACTGGACTGCGCACGCGTGCAATCGCACCCACGCCGCCAAAAGCGAGATCGGTACCGCGCATTACACTAGCATCCAGCTCCGCTTCGCCCACTCGATTCAGTACGCCGCCGGTGCCCGCGTTGAACAGCGGATCGTTTTCGAGTGCAACGACGACTGCGCAAACCGCGTCCAGCGCGCTTGCGCCCGACTCGAGCAGCGCGACGCCTTTGTTCGCGGCCGCACGCACGCCGTCGAGCGCAGCCTGGTGCTTTGCCGATTTCCATTCACCGGCGCCGCCGTGAACAGCCAAGCTCCACCTCACTGTGCATTCTCCTCGGCCCCAGTCCGCAGCCGTCTATAATCCCCCCGACACCACCATACATGCCCATCATAAATCGTTGCCCATGAAGATCCCCGCCCGACTTCGTAGAGCCACACGCCGCGACATCCTGCTGACGATCACGCCGGCGGTTTTGATCATCGTCGCCGCATTTGTGCTCGCTTACCAGTTCGTCAAGCCGGCCCCGCCAAAGAAAATCGTCATGGCGTCCGGCCAGCACGAGGGCGGCTATAACTATTATGCAAAGCGCTATGCGGCGTTTCTCAAACGCAACGGCGTCACCCTGGAAATCAAAGAATCCGGCGGCGCCGTGCAGAACATGCAGCTTCTGATGGATGAGAACAGCGATGTCGATGTCGCGTTCATTCAAGGCGGCACCGCCTTCGCCGCCAACGCTCCGAATCTGGTCTCGCTCGGCAGCCTCTACTACGAGCCGCTGTGGGTGTTTTATCGCGGCAAGAAAATCATCTCCGATCTGGACGGATTGAAAGGCTTCAAAATCGCGATCGGCGGCGACGAGAGCGGCACACGCTCGCTCGCACTGCAACTGCTGGCGATGAATGGTACCGTCATGCCGCCGACGCAACTGTTGCCGGCCGGCGGCAAAGATGCGGCCGAGCAGCTGATCGCGGGCACGATCGACGCTGCGCTCTTCGTGTCCCCTGCCGAATCGCCGATGATTCAAAAACTCGCCTCTGCGCCAGACGTGCATCTGTTGAGCTTCGATCGCGCGGATGCCTACACGCGGCGCTTCTCCTATCTCACCAAACTGATCCTGCCGATGGGCGTGTTCGACTTCATCGGCAACGTTCCAAACCGGAATGTCGTCCTGCTCTCGCCGACGGCGAACATGATCGCGCGAGACACGCTGCATCCAGCGCTCGCCTATCTGCTGATGCGCGCCGCGACCGAAATTCACGGCGGCAGCGGCCTGCTAAACAAGAGCGGCGAATTTCCTGCCGCGCTGGACGCGGACTTTCCGATGAGTCCCGAAGCGCAGCGCTATTACAAAACCGGCGCCCCGTTTCTGCAACGCTACCTGCCGTTCTGGGCGGCGAATCTCGTGGATCGCATGTGGGTGCTGCTGGTACCCGCTATCGCCATCATGGTGCCGCTGTTCCGCATGATTCCGCCGCTCTATCGCTGGCGCATCCGTTCGCGCATCTATCGCTGGTATGCGCGCTTGAAAGAGATCGAGGTGCAGCTCGAAGAAAAACCGGGCAACGCAAAGCTCGAAGAGATGCTCACACGGCTGGATAGCATCGATCGCTCGGTCAATCGCATTCCGACGCCGCTCGCATATTCCGACAATCTCTACATCTTCCGCCAGCACATCGATCTGGTGCGCGACCGCGTTCGCAAAGCGATGCAGCCGTCGGCGCCGCCGGCGACGTAACGCGGTAATCGGCGCATCACTCCGACGCTACGGTTTCTGCATCCTCCGCGAAAAAGCTCAGCACGTCTGCCACCAGCCGCGTCCGCTTCATCGGCGGCAAGCTCTGCCAGATCTTTCTGCCGTACGGCTTATTGACGATGCGCGTATCGCAGATCATCAGCACGCCGCGATCCGTCTCGTCGCGAATCAACCGACCCGCGCCCTGCTTGAGCGCGATCACCGCTTGCGGCACCTGGTACTGCATGAACGCATTGCGGCCTTCCGCATTCATCTTGTCGATGCGCGCGGCCAGCACCGGATCGTCCGGCGGCGCAAACGGCAAGCGATCGATCATCACCAGCGATAGCGCTTCTCCGCGAACGTCGACGCCTTCCCAGAACGATTGGCTGGCGACCAATACAGCATTGCCCAAGCGGCGAAAACGCTCGAGCAATTCGCTGCGCGGACCTTCGCCTTGCAGCAGCAATGGAAAGTCGTAACCGCGCAGGCGAAAGCCGTCCTGCAAAAGCTGATGTGCCTCGCGCATCGCGCGCAAGCTGGTGAACAGCAAAAACGCGCGGCCGCGGCTTGCGCCGATCGCCGGCAGCACGGCCTCGACGACCGCGCGTGTGTAGCCGGGACTGTTCGGTTCAGGCATGCGCTCCGGCACGTAGAGCAGCGCCTGCGACTCGTAATCGAACGGACTGTCCCAAGTCGCGGCCTGCGCGTGCTCCAGGCCCATCTCCGATTGGTAGTGTGCAAAGTCGCCTTTCACCGAAAGCGTCGCCGAGGTAAAAATCCAGGCGCGCGAATCGCCGTCGACCTGCGCGCGAACGATATCGGCTATCGAAAGCGGCGTCGCATTGAGCTGCAGACTCGTATGGAACAGCTCGATCCAGCGCACAGTGTCGCCTTCCGGAGCCTCGCGCCATTGCTCGATGCGCTGTGCAAGCTCTTCGCCGCGGCGCAGACAATTGGCCAAGCCTTCGCTGCGGTCTGCTTGAAATTCCAGCAGCGTGGTCAGCGCGCCGAGCTTGGCTGATAGCGTGTTCAAGGCGTCCTGGAAGTCGGCGCGATCTTCCAGTGCTTTCGCAGGCTGGCGTCCGACCTCTTGCGATATCGTCAATCGCAAATCGCGCGCGGCGCGTTCCATCGCGGCTGCTGCGTCGGGTAATGCAGCGAAGTCCTTCGCGCCGACGGCGGCCTCGATGCGCGTATCGCGTGCGAGCTCGACGAGCTGCGCGGTAGAAACGCTCTGGCCGAAGAACAACGTCGCTGTCTCGGGAAGCTGATGGGCTTCATCGAAGATCACCGTATTGCACGCGGGCAGCAACTCGGTGATGCCTTCGCCGCGCAACATCAGGTCGGCGAAAAACAGATGATGATTCACCACGACGACGTCGGCGGCGAGCGCCTGTTTGCGCGCCTCCATCACGAAGCATCCTTTGTAGCGCGGACAATCGCCGCCGAGGCAGTTGTCGCGCGTGGAGGTGACGAGCGGCCAGATGGTCGCGTCCTCCGGTACCTCGGATAACCCGCTGCGATCGCCGGTCTTCGACGTGCGTGCGTAACTCTCGAGCACCCTCAGATGGATGGCGTCGTCGCGATTGGCAAACCGTCCATCGAGCAGCTGACGATCCAGATGGTAGTGGCACACGTAGTTGGCGCGGCCCTTCAACACGGCGACCGTGACCGGTACGCGGAGCGCCTTGCGCAACGTCGGAATGTCGCGATTGAAGAGCTGGTCTTGCAGGGTTTTGGTACCGGTCGAAACGATGACCTTGCCGCCCATCAGCAGCGCGGGCGCGAGGTACGCGAAGGTCTTGCCGGTGCCCGTACCCGCTTCGACGATGAGAATCTTGCGCGCTTCGATCGCCGCAGCGACCGCGTGCGCCATTTCGATCTGCTGCGGGCGCAGCTTGTATGCCGGAATGGCGGCGGCGAGCGGGCCCGTCTCGGCAAACAGGGCCTCGAGGTTGTCCATGCTTACGATTCTACCGGTTACGTCGTTCACGAGATCGGGTTAGCGCTGCGTTATTAAGTTGAGCGACCCGATGCGCTTGGCGCCAACTGAGTCGTAACAGCGGTGACGCGGATTACTCGGCACGCCTGCGCGTGACTCAATCCGATTGAACAACGGGTAGTCACGCGCCGCGTATTGAGGGCGAAACATCGCGGCCGCGTGCCGATGCATGTCCGGCACGCTGACCGATTCGGCGAACTTGGCCAGTCCCGTGGATACTCACCGGCGCAGCCGCTTCGCGCGCGCTGGCCGACGCAATATTCGATCAGCGAACCCGCCTGCGCAGCGCTACAACCAAACCAACCAGTCCTGCGAACATCGAGCCGTAGATCGACGCCTCCGGCACGGCGACGATCTGCGCGGTGTTCAACGGTCCGATCGATGCGCCGGGCGAGTGGGCGATTGGATAGTCTTCGCTGTAATTGCCCAAGGTCAAATTCCACGCGGCATTGCTGCCGTCGTGTAACACCCACGGCGTGATCGCATGCGGGCAAGCCGGTGCGGTGCCTGATGTACACACACCTGAGCTGTGCCCTACGCCGGCGAATCCGGTAAACACGGTTGCGGTCAGCGCGGCCACGGTGAAGTCAGGCGACGCCGAAACGAAGTCACCGACGATGCCGGCGCCGTCGCCTACCGGATCAGCGATCAAGCCGATGCCGTAGCGCCCCAGCGTAAAGCTGTTCTGATCGAAAATCGCCACGGTCACACCCGCGGTCGGATTGGCCGTGCTGTTCTCGATCGTATAGCGCGTACCCGCAATTTCTATCGTCGCGGACGATGGCGCATAAGCGCGAAAACCGTCGAACGAGCCGCCGAAGTTAGGCGCCAGATTCGGCGTGGCGTCGTCGAACAGCGCATGGATCGTGTACGGCGTCGAGGCGGTAAAGAACGCCGGCGTTGAATCGGATGCGAGGTTGAGCGACTCGTGTGCGTTGAAGGCGCCGGTGTAGATCAGCTCGAAGGCGGTGGCGTGTGCGGGGATGGCAGTAAGGGCGCAGGCTGCGGCGAGGAGGCGCGTTGCTAACGGGATAACGGCTCTACGGCATACAAACGACATGGTGGCGGACTCCTCGGGTTTGCGTTGGTGAGCGGGATTCCATTTGCGGATTCAAATCGCCGGGACTTAAGGAAGCTCTGAACAAGTCTTGCGTGCGCGACCGGGGTGATTTGGGCCGAGGGCAAGAGGGCGATGACGCCGTGTAGCCCGCCTACACCAGGAGGAGCCCACGCGGCCATCGGCCCAAATCACCCCGGTCCCTCTATAGAGACGAGAGATTATTGGGTTGCGTCAGGTGCGGCGTCTGCATCGTTGCGCTCCTCGCCAAGGTACCTATCTTGGCTTCGTCGCGACGCCTCGCATCCATCCGCACCTGACGCAACGCGCGTCGCAAGACTTGTTCAGAGCTTCCTTAATACATCTGAATGGCGACATCGAGCTGCCACGGGCAGGCAATAAAATCGTATTCGCACGTTACTTAGCCGATCGAGCGTTCAGCCGAAAGTTGCTGCCTAGCGCGTGCGGAACCCTTTCGAAGCAGTATGACGCCTTCCCCGTTCATGAGGCACCAACCACGCATGCATACCCTCGCGGCGCAGTGGCACTGCTCGCCATTGCTGCACAGGTACTCTTAGGAAAGTGCGGCACGCCGGTCGCACACTCGTAGCATCACTAACCTCAATTGCATTGCGTCGCGAGTTGCGAGTACCCTTCTCGTGTGAAAATGCCTACCGTTTCGAGCGACTCCGGTTTCATGCGCGGTACGACTGTCTATTCGGACCTAGTCGCGCTGCTCAAGCTCCTCGCTATTGCATTACTCGCGCTCAACTCCGCATACGTGTCTGCCCAGACAGCCAACGGTTCGCATTTCCTCACCGCCTGCGAAGCCGCCATCAGACAACTCGACGGCGACAAACTGTCCGCCGAAGAAATCATCGCGTCCCAGCAATGCAGCGAAGCCGTTGTCGCGGGAGTCGATTCGCTCACGGTCGCGCGTTCGATGGGCGGTGCGATACC
>JBBRGM010000190.1:0-8294 GCA_038240725.1 Burkholderiales bacterium
GATCGAATCGCCCGGCGTCATTCGTCACACCGGCACCATGGCGCTGCTCACGATCGGCGAGCTCGACGGCAAGATTTCAGAACGCCTGCAACGCTTCATCGATGCGTGCAGCAAAGCCGGCGTGCAGGCGAAAGCAACCGACGATATCCAAAAGGCGCTTTGGGAAAAGTTCGTTTTCCTCGCGGCTGCCAGCGGCATGACCTCGCTCACGCGTTTGCCGCTCGGCGCGATCCGCGAACAGCCGGAAACTCGCGCGCTCACCGCGCAGGTGATGTCCGAAGTTGCCGCGGTCGGCAAAGCCAAGGGTGCGCATCTCGATGCCGATCTCGTCGACAAACTGATGCAGCGGCTGGACACGATGCCGCGCGAAATGGTCGCTTCGATGCTGGGCGATCTCGAGCGCGGCGGTCGGCTGGAGTTGCCGTGGCTGTCTGGGGGCGTAGTAGCGATGGGCAAGGCGCTCGGCATCGCAACGCCGGCCAACGCGTTCATCTGCGCCGCGCTAACACCGTATGCCAATGGCCGGCCCGCGGATGCGAGGACGCCGAAACTCTGAGCTGGCGAAATTAGTCGCCTCAGCAAATGCGTCTGAATCCGCACGCGGCGTAAAACAGACTCGATTCGCGCGATGGCACTTCCGATTGTGCCGCGCTAATTTCTCGTATCGATGCAGCGACGTTGCACCGGTACTAACACACATTATCTGGAGAGCCTAGATGAGCACCACTCTGAAGATCCGCAACATCCGCGCGCGTCCGGTGATGGTTCCATTTCGCCGCGCTCCGGTAGCGGCGACCGGCGCGATGCCCGATGCCACGCTGATCTTGATCGACGTGGAAACCGAGGAAGGGATCACCGGCCGCTCTTACCTCTTCGCCTTCGGCCCGTGGACGATGAAGCCCATCGTCGGCTGCATCGAAGGCTTGCTCGTACTCGTTAAAGGGGATGCGCTGACGCCGTTCGAGCTCGACGCCAAGCTGCGCAAACGCCTGACGCTGACTGGTGCCACCGGCCTGGTCGGTCTTGCTTTGGCCGGCATCGACATGGCGTTCTGGGACGCGCTCGCGCAATCGAAGGAAATGCCGCTGGTAAGTCTGCTCGGCGGACAGGTCAAGCCTATACGCGCCTACAACAGCACGGGGCTGTGGATACAAGAAGTGACAAAGCTCGCGGACGAAGCCGAAAAGCTGGTTTCCGAAGGCAACTTCTCGGCGATCAAGCTGCGCCTGGGACGCGATGATTTTTCGCAGGACCTGGCTGCCGTGCGCTCGGTGATGAAGCGCGTCGGCGACCGCATCACCGTCATGTGCGACTTCAATCAGAAACTGACGGTGAACGAAGGCATTCTGCGCGGCCGCGCGCTCGATGACGAAGGTCTGTACTGGATCGAAGAACCGATTCGCTGGGACGATTTCGAAGGCGCGGCGCGCATCGCCGCGGAAGTGCAGACACCGATTCAAGCCGGTGAAAATCTGATCTCGACGCTCGACCTGTCGAACGGTCTTGCACTTGGCGCATTCGATTACGTCATGCCCGACGTGCAACGCATCGGCGGCGTGACCGGCTGGATGCGTGCGGCCGCGCTGACCCACGCCGCAGGAATGGAGATGTCGAGCCATCTGTTTCCGGAATACAGTAGTCATCTGCTCGCCGTTACGCCCACCTGCCATTGGCTCGAATACGTGGACTGGGCAACGCCGATCGTCGAACAGCCATACGCAGTGAAAGATGGCTACGTGCAGATACCAGATCGCCCCGGCGCCGGCATCACCTGGAACGAAGAGGCCGTTGCCCGCTATCTCGTTCGCTAACGTCTGCTGCGTGCTTGGACCCGCACGCTAAACCGAGGACATCGCGACGTGCGACGAGATTTCGCGCAGCGCCTGCAGGCACTCGACCGCGCGGTCTGGGCACACCGTCCGCCGGCGCTGCCGCGCTGGAAAGTCCGCAGTCTCGATCTCATCAAACTGGCGGTGGTGCTGGTCCGCGATCTCACGCACGGCCAGCTCACCATGCGGGCAATGAGTTTGGTCTACACCACGCTGTTGTCTATCGTGCCGTTGCTCGCGCTCAGCGTTTCCGTATTGAAAGCGTTCGGGGTACATAACCAGATCGCGCCGGGACTGCATCAGTTCCTGGCGCCGCTCGGCGATAAAGGCAACGAAGTTGCCGATCGCATTCTGCAGTTCATCAGCAACATGAACGTCGGCGTGCTCGGCTCGGTAGGGTTGGCGATGCTGCTCTACACATCTGTATCGCTGATGCAGAAGATCGAAGAATCGCTCAACTATATTTGGCGTGTGCGACAGGCGCGCAGCGTCGGCGAGCGCTTCAGCCGCTACCTGAGCGTGTTGCTGGTCGGCCCGATTCTGGTGTTTTCCGCGCTCGGTATTACCGCCTCGGTGCTGAACTCGACGGTCGTGCAAAGGCTGGTCGCTTTGCAGCCGTTCGGCTCTCTGCTGTTCGGCGTGACCAAAGTGATGCCGTATCTCCTGGTCATCGTCGCGTTCACGTTCGTCTACCGCTTCATCCCCAACACGAGGGTGCGTCTAGGTGCGGCGCTCACCGGCGGCATCGTGGGCGGCGTACTGTGGCAAACGGCGGGCTGGGCGTTTGCCTTGTTCGTTGCGTCGTCGACGCAATACGCAGCAATCTATTCCAGCTTCGCCATTTTGATTCTGTCGCTGATCTGGCTCTACATGAGTTGGCTGATCTTGCTGTTCGGCGCAAGTGTCGCGTTCTACCTGCAGCATCCGGAATATTTGCTGGCGAGCGACGGCCAGCTGCAGCTTTCCAGCCGCATGCGCGAGCGCCTGGCGCTTGCGGTGATGAGCCACATTGCCACGCATTACCTTGCCGGCCGCGCCGGCTTCACCTTGCACGCGCTGGCGCAAAAGCTCGCGCTGCCGCTGCCCGCGGTCGAAGAAGTAGTGGTGACATTGAACGCGTGCGACGTGCTCGTGCGCAGCAGCGATTCGCCGGCGATTTATCTGCCTGCGCGCGATATCGGCGCAATCTCGGTGACGAGTTTGCTGCAGATCATTCGTTCACAAGGAGAGCAAGGCTATCTCGGTCCCGATATGCTCGACTTGCCCGCGCCGGTAGAACAAGCCCTGCACCATCTGCAGCAGGCAGAGTCCGCCAGTCTCGACGGGCTCACGATCAAAGATCTGGTCGCGCCGCTCTACACGCCGGTGTCGACGCACTGACCTTACTTTGCACGTCTGCGGCGCTAGGTGAGAGAATGGCGCTTGTCGCAGGGCGCCGGTCGGTGCCCGCAAGATTACATACGGAGACCATCATGGCTGTAGCCCTGGCGAGTGTTGCGACCGCGATCGACGAATTGCGGGCGATGTTGGGCGAGCGGCTGTCGACCAGCACCGGCGTGCGCGACCATCATGGCAAAGACGAATCGTGGCATCACCCACATCGTCCCGACGCTGTCGCGTTTCCGAATTCCACCGAAGAAGTATCCGAAATCGTGCAGATCTGCGCGCGCCACAATACGCCGGTGGTCGCGTACGGCACCGGAACTTCGCTGGAAGGCGCGGTCATCCCGACGGAAGGCGGCGTGGTCGTCGACCTGCTCAACATGGACGCCGTGTTGAAAGTAAATGTCGACGATCTCGACGTCACCGTGCAAG
Organism: Burkholderiales bacterium; assembly: GCA_038240725.1. Taxonomy (GTDB): domain Bacteria; phylum Pseudomonadota; class Gammaproteobacteria; order Burkholderiales; family SHXO01; genus SHXO01. The sequence continues at coordinate 3,645 of JBBRGM010000190.1, forward strand.
CGCGCGTTACTCGCAAGCAGCTCAACGACTACGTGCGCGATCAAGGGCTGTTCTTCCCGATCGATCCGGGCGCCGATGCGTCGCTTGGTGGGATGGCCGCTACGCGTGCGTCGGGCACCAACGCCGTCCGCTACGGAACGATGCGCGAGAACGTTCTGGCGCTGACCGTGGTGCTCGCCGATGGCCGCACCATTCGCACCTCGCGCCGCGCCCGCAAGTCGGCTGCAGGCTACGACCTGACCCGGTTGTTTGTCGGCAGCGAGGGCACGCTGGGCATCATCACGGAAGTCACGTTGCGGCTATACGGCATTCCGGAAGCGATGGCGGCCGCGGTTTGCTCGTTCGATTCGCTCGATGGCGCGGTCAAGACCGTTATCCAGACAATTCAGCTCGGCATTCCGGTGGCGCGCATCGAATTGCTCGACGACGTGCAGATGGACTCGCTGAATCGCTTCTCGAATCTCGACTATCCGGTAAAGGACACCCTGTTCGTCGAATTCCACGGCACCGAAGCGGGCGTGAAAGAGCAGGCCGAGCTGGTGCAATCGCTCGCCGCGGACCATGGCGGCGGCGAGTTCAAATGGGCGACCAAGCAGGAAGAGCGTACCCACCTGTGGCAAGCGCGCCACGACGTCACCTACGCCAACAAAGCATTGCGGCCCGGCTGCGAGATCTGGGCGACAGACGTTTGCGTGCCGATCTCCCGTCTCGCCGAATGTATTGCGCAAACCAAGGCCGACTTGAAGGAAAGCTTCCTGATCGCGCCGCTGGTCGGTCACGTCGGCGACGGCAACTTCCACCTGGGTTTTCTGATCGACCGCGACAAACCCGAAGAGCTGGCCGAAGCCGAACGCCTCAACGACCGCCTGGTCACGCGTGCGCTCGCGATGGACGGCACCTGCACCGGCGAGCACGGAATCGGTCTGGGCAAGCAGAAATTCCTGATCGCCGAGCACGGCGAAGCCGTCAGCGTGATGCGCAAGATCAAGCAGGCGCTCGACCCGCAGAACATCATGAACCCCGGGAAGATCTTCTCGCTGTAACGCGCGGACCGAATCCGATTTCCTGCCCACATACGCGCGCGATCGCCGCGGATGTGATCGGTTTTCTGCCGTGCCGACATCGCGCACACTTCGTTTGAACGTCTTCCCAGTTTGCGCCTCATCGAGCATCGGTGGCGCTCAGGCGAATCGTCATGCCGGATCAGCCTGAATCGCAGCTCGCACCTCGCGGTCTATCGGTGCTCGCTCCGTTCCTGGAGCGCCCTTCGCAAGTTCTGCTCGGCGGCATTCTCGGCCTGCTCGTGGCGATGGGCATCGGCCGCTTCGCCTATACCCTGCTGCTACCGTTGATGCAGGCGGAATATGGCTTCGGTTCGGGCACGGCCGGCTGGCTGGCAACGGCGAATTTCTCCGGGTATTTGGCTGGTTCGTTCGCCGCCACAGCGTGGCCGGCCTCGCGCGGCGTCCGCTATCCACTGGTAATTGCCTTTGCCGCCAGCGCGCTGACGACCTTGGCCATGGGCCTGACGGCTTCGGTGCCGGCGTGGCTCGTTCTGCGTTTTCTCTCCGGTACCGCGAGCGCCTGGATCTTCGTATTCGTCACCGCACACGTGCTCACCGTCTTGCGCGAAGCGGGGCGTGGCGACCAGGCGGGCTGGATGTACGGCGGCGTCGGCATCGGTATCGCGCTGACTTCGATCGTCGCACTCGCACTGCCTGTGCGAACCAGCGGATCGCTGTGGATTCTGTTCGGCATCGCCGGCGCCATCATTGCCGCTGCTTCTGCGGCGCTGCTGCCGAAGCATCTGGCGGTCGCGATGCCGCTCCGCAACGCGCCTGTTCCCGCTGATGGGGTGCGCCACGCCTGGCGTACGTTGGTAGTGGTGGCCTACTCGCTGGAAGGCATCGGTTACATCGTCAGCGCGACTTTCATCGTCGCGGTGGTAAAAACCGCACAGGGCCAATTCGAATCCGGCGCGTGGGCTTGGATGATCGTCGGTCTCGCCGGCATTCCCGCTTGTGTGATGTGGACGCGGCGGACCAACGATCGCGGCGTCATATCGCGGCTCGAAACCGCGTATTGGATTCAGGCTGCCGGTATTGTTTTGGTAGCGCTGGCGCCAGGCTCGCGCGCCGCGGCGTTGCTATCGGCTGCCACGCTCGGCGCCACTCTCACCGGGATCGTCATGCTGACCATGGCATTGGCGCCACGTATCGATCCCGAGAATCCACGCCGTACGATCGGCCAGCTCACCATCGGCTTCAGCGCCGGCCAAATGGTTGGACCGGTGATCGCGGGATACGCCGCCGATTATTTCGGGTCGTACACGGTGCCGTTGCTCGGCTCCGCGGTACTGCTCGTCATCAGCGCCTTAGCCACACGCAAACTCGCTTGACGCCAAGATTCGCACATCGCTAGTTCCCACCGCAGGTGAGGGAACGCTGGAAAAACAAAAAGGCAGGGCGCGCGCCCTGCCTTTCCTACTACTACCGGTGAGCCTAGTTACTTCGCGGGTGCCGCGGGCTCTTCGGTGGTTTTCTTTTTCTTCTTGTGCTTCGGCTTGGCGGTGGTGGTTGCCGTAGCGTCATCCGCTGCGCGACCCGGCTTGTCGGCCGAGTTACCACTCTTGACTGCACCTTGGGTGTCATCCGCGGCACGTCCGGGTTTTTCCATCGACGGCTTGGCGGTATACGGCTTGTCTTCAGCCATCGCGCCCATAGTCGCGGTAGCGAAGGCTGCTGCTATTGCGGCGATAATCAAACGTTTCATGCTCATTCTCCTAGGTAGACGCGAGTAGACGCAGCACGCTGCATCACCTTCCCTAACGCCTGCCTTGGCTACGGGTTGACGCGGAATTGACGGTTTGTCCGAGATAACTCGTGCGAACCATGCGCTCAAATGGAATCGAGGAAGCGCAGCAGCGCATCTCGATCGGCGCGGGACATGCTGCGGAACCGCTCGCGCGCGGGCATAGCTTCGCCGCCATGCCAGAGGACCGCCTCGGTAGCGTTGCGCGCACGGCCATCGTGCAGCATGGCGCGGCTGCCGCTGACGGTGTCCGATAAACCGATTCCCCACAACGGCGGCGTGCGCCAATCGCGCGGGCCAGCTAGGAAATCCGGACGCCCGTCGGCCAGATCGTCCCCCATGTCATGCAGCAGGAGGTCGGTGTACGGATGGAAAATCTGGTTGGCCAGCTGCGGCAACGGTGGAAAACTGGTTGCGGTTTTGAGCGCCGGTACGTGACAAGCGCCGCACCGCGCGGCCAAAAACAATTCCTCGCCCCGCCGCACCTGCGGATCGGCACCGTTGCGGCGCGCGGGCACCGCCATGCCCCGCAACCAGAGTTCGAGCGCATCGATTTCGTGATTGATGATCTCGGGGACATTGCCAGGCAGCTCCCGCCGGCAGATCTCCTGCACCGGCGGACAGTTCTGAGCCGGAAACAAACGCGAGGACAGACCCATGTCGCCCAATGCAGCTGCGGCGATTTGCTCCTGCAAGGTCGCCTGATTGGCCTTCCAGCCGTAACGTCCGAGCGCGGTGCGCTGCCCGATCATGTCCCAGACGCGATTAACGCGACCATTGAGGCCTTGCGCACGTTGCCCATCGGCCATCGCCAGGATCGTCTGCTCCGATACCGCATCCAGCAAGCCCAGCCCGAAAATCGCGGGCGCCGTGCGCAGCGACGTCATCGTCCCGGGAGCCAGCGCGCCGAAGGCAAGCTGCTCGATGCGCAATTGCGGCTGCCGCAGGCTAACAGTCTCACCGTCAGCAAAGCTCACGGTCTCTTCGCGCCAGTCCAAAAACAGCGCGGCCTCGGCCGGGACCGGTTCCAGCGTATAGGCAAGGTCGACGCTTTGACCCTGCAGCGCCCGATTCTGAAACTGATCGCCGTAGTTCGGATCAGGACGCGGTTGGCCATGCGATGCTTCGCCTGGAATCGACAAGCGCACTAGCATCGATAGCAACTGTTGTCCTGCAGCCGGCGGCCCGCCGCGGCCCGCGCGGACATGGCATTCGGAACACTGCGTGCCGATGAAGGTCGGACCCAGCCCCCAATCGCCGTTGAGCGAAACCACGGCGGCCCATTTGCGGTTGAACACGTTGCGTCCAAGCACGAACATCTGATGCTGCTTGAGCGTCAGCACCGGCGCGGGCTCGGAGTACGCCTTGGAATCGGTCCGCGAAATCGTGAAAGTGCCGCCCGACAGCGCGACATCGGGTCCGGCAAGATTTTCAGCAAGAACGCCGGAACAAAGACCAATCAAGGCCAAGGCTGCAACGCGAGTCGGGATGGTAGCCATGGGCGAGATGATGCGCCCGTTTTCGTGTTCCGTTAGGTCAAGTGAACGATCGCAGCTGGCCGCTGCTCGGATGAGGGCGGCTGGTAATCGGCTGGATTTTGCCCTTCATGCGCCGATAGCTATCTAGGGAAGCTCTGAACAAGTCTTGCGTGCGCGACCGAGGTCCCTCTATAGAGACGACGGATTATTGGGTTGCGTCAGGTGCGGCGTCTGCATCGTTGCGTTCCTCTCCAAGGTACCTACCTTGGCTTCGCCGCGACGCCTCGAATCCATCCGCACATGACGCAACGCGCGTCGCAAGACTTGTTAAGAGCTTCCCTAGCAAAGCAGCCGTCATATC
>JBBRGM010000191.1:0-8292 GCA_038240725.1 Burkholderiales bacterium
TCGAGCAAGGCCTGCAGGTCGACATTTTTGCGCGCGATTTCGCGCTCGATCGCCTTCTTCTCAGTGATGTCGCGACCTTCGGCTGCAATGAACACGACCTTGCCATGCTCGTCCAAGACCGGACACAGCGACGCGTCGATGATAATCGTCTCGGCGCCACCTGAGCGTCCGAAGATCTCCGCATCCCAGCGGACGAATTCGCCCTTCGCCGCACGCGCGATCGACTCCCTGAGAGTCGCGTTGATGTCCTCCGAGACTTGCCACCAGAAGGTCGTCCAGAACGGTTGGCCCTCGACATCGGCGAGCCTGATACCTACGCCGTCGAGCGCGACTTGATTGATTTCCAGCACCGTGCCGTGTGCATCCAGCAGGCCGACGAACTGAACCATCGAGTCCAGCGTGATGCGCGCAAGTTTTTCGCGGTGCTGCCGGCGCGTGCCGGTAGCGAGCAGTTCGGTGCCGCGAACCTTGATATACGGTTTTGTCCACGAACCAGGTGTATCCATGTCTGCCGAGAGCCTTGCTGATCAAGCGAGCTGCCCAGGTTGATCGTGGACGGCGGATGCAAGTATAGGAGGATTTTGCTTGGTGCTAACGCGGCGAGGCATGGACAGCGTGTGTTTCCGGCGATCGGCGATGTGGACATCATGCGGACGAGGGCTCAGACGAGCAGGCCGAGGACGTCTCGTCATCGAGCTGCTGCATGCCGTCGCTACCGAGCATCGCCGCAAAGCCCATCGTTGAGGGTCAGCCCTTCACTCGCCACGGTGGGTCGAGCCGATTTGCGCCGGCGTGATAGAGGCAAATGATGTTGCCCGATGGATCCAAAAGACGTGCTTCGCGCCACAACCACGGTTCGTCTCGGGGCTCTTGCACGAACTCCATATCGCTCGCCTTGAGCTTGGCGACTTGCTCGTCGAGCGATGCGCACTCGAAATACACGACGGTTTTGGGTTGTTCTGCGAGCGCCTCGACGGGGTGGACCGAGAACGTAGCCGCACCGACAGTCGATTTGAAACGTGCGTAATGCGGTTCGTCGACGATGAGCTCGAAGCCCATCGCTCGATAGAACGCCACCGATGCGGAAACATCGAGTGCCGGCAAGGTGACCTGATTGAGCTCCATGCGTCCTGTACCTAACGTACGGTCAGCTTGTTTGCATTTCGGATTGAGCGCCGATTGGCGCTTGCACGTATGCGTCTACGCAAGCCTCGAGCACCTGCCTGATCGTTCGCTGGCATCGCGCCTGATCCTTTGCCGCATGCGATCTAAAGCGTTCGACGCCTCGTTTGCTCAAGACGGCTATCCCTCGAGCACGAGCTGCGTCTGCGTGATCACCGCGCAAAGCTTGCCGGCGGCGTTCCTGATCGAAGTTTGCCAGACCATCGTCGTACGACCGCGATGCAGAGCCAGACACTCGCCGACAATGGTGGTGCCGATGCGAGCCGCTGCGATGAACTTGGTGCTCGAGTCGGTGGTTGTCGTTCGCTTGCCGGCTGGCAGATTCATGATCGTACCGACCGCACCGAGCGTATCGGCGAACGCCATATAGGCGCCGCCATGCAGAATCTCGCCGGTCGTACAAAGATCGGGACGGACCTCCATCTCGGCAACGACGCGGTCGGCCCCTAGCTCAGTGAGTCGAACGCCCATGAGGCCGGGAAACAACGGATCGAGTAGCGTCTGAACAGCAATCAGGTCGAGCATCGGTGCGCTCCTTGCGAGGGTCGGTTTGGCGTTGTTGCCTGCGCAACGCTAGATCGTGCTACGTGACACTCGAACCGCGTCGTGCGGGTTTCATTTCTGAGGTGCAACACCATCGGCGTCCGGCTTCATCTCCACCATGATCACGTGAGTTGGCGTCTCGCCCACATTCTCACCAATATGCGTTTGTTCCTCTGAATAAATAACGTCGCCCACGCGAAACTCTCGCATGATTACTTTGCCATTCCCGAGGGTGATCTTGCGCTTGAAGGGCGCTAGCGCATACAGGACGAATCTGGGGTGACGATGCTGAAGCGTCTTTTCTCCGGGGCGATCGCGATACTCCAGAACCCTGACGCGTTCGTTCTCGAGCAGAACCTTGTACTTGTCGCCATCGGTTGCGACCGGGTCCTGGGCGACGGCGGCAAGTGACAGCAGGGAAAGCGTCACCAGACTGAGTATTCGTAACATCGTTCGTATCCTTGATTAAAAATACCGATGAGCCTTGGCCTGTACGGTGGATACCAAGCGTTTTCCGGCAAACGTTTGGCCTCAACCAGAAGCGCATTTCATGCTCTTCGGTTACAGCGAATGGGAGCGCACCAAGTTGCGTGAAGAGCGGTGAACCATGATATCCAGACAGGACTTGCCACTAGATTGCTGAGGACGCCCAGCCGAGTCCGCCGGACCAAAACTTAGGCAAAAGCGCGGACGGTATTCACGCTTCGGAAGCGCAATTGAACATCCATTGCACACCAAACCGGTCTGTCAGTTTGCCGTAATAGGCACCCCAAGGCTGCACGGCCAACGGCGTGGTAATTTGACCGCCGGCTGCAAGGCCAGTGAAAAGCGTTTCTGTCCGCTCGCGATCGTGCAACATGAAAATCATCGCCGACCCTCTCATCGGTTCGGCGTCGTCATTGTCTGAAGCGAAGAAGCGCACGCCCGGCCCCTCGAATTGCGCGTGCATAATTTTTCCGCGCATTGACTCAGTGTGGACGGGCATGTCGTTGTCGCCGTGGCGCAAGGTGAAAGTGACCTTGCCGAAGCCGCACTTGGTGTAGAAATCGAGCGCCTGTTCGCAGATCGTGGTGAAAAACAGATAGTTCGACAGGTTCATGCTTCACTCCAACGTGTGGTCCGGCTGAATTAATACGGCGTGCCGTCTTTACGCGCAAATTGTCGGCGGCCGTCGACTGTTAGCATATGCAGATCGTCATCCGGCCACGTGCCTTCGTCTCCCGGCGTTCGATCACCGATTTCGAGATAGACAACGTCTTCGCTCGTCTCATTGACCAAGTGGTGGGCGTTACCTGTTCCCGCGCGGAAACCTGCGCACATGCCGGGCAACAGCGCGGTGCTACCGTCGTCGGCCCGTAGCGTCGCCGTCCCTTGCAGAACGTAGACGAACTCGTCTTGCTTGCTGTGGGCGTGACGAAGCGCGGACATCGCGCCTGGCGCTAAACGTGTGAGATTGACGCCGAAGTTCTTGAGACCGAACAGGTCGCCGAGCTGGCGTTTCTCCCTTCCAACCATCATCGAAGCGAACGGTTCGGGATAAATACTCAGCTTGGCGCGCGCGGGCACATCAGCAGCGACGGTTGCGATCGGATATGGCTGTTCTGGCATTGTGTGCCTCTGCGACGAATTCGATAACCGCTGACGCAGGGTTATCCGGCGCGCTCCGCAGCGGAGACGACGATCACGAGCCTAACGGGGTATGGTGTCATCCTCCTACCTTCCCCAACTGATGCGGTTGAAAGATGAATCCCGCCCTCGGTTCGTATGCCGAATGCGCAGCACGTGAAACTCTCCTCGACGTATTCGGAAGCAGAAGAAAGTAGTGAATTCGAGCTAGATGCAAACTTCTCCGCTCACCACCTTTCCAGTAGCTGCCTTCATTGCGCTAAGAATACCCGATCCGCGTGCGCCAGTTGGTTGACGCCGGAGCTGCTGGTCAACGGCGACTGCTTGCAGCCGTCCGCTGCAACACAGGGTTCCGCGTTTCGCGCCCGCGTATCCATCGAAGGGTGTCGAGGTGCATGCGTTGAATTCGCCAAGAACGAGAGAAAGACAACGCTGCTTTCTGAAACAGAGAACTATCGTCGGGCGTCAAATGCTTGACGCCCGGCCACGATGGCAATGCTCCGCGCGGGAATTCTGACTTGAGCTCCTTCGCTACCATGGAGACAATGCGCTATGAAAAGATCCTCTTTGTATTTTTTTGCTTTCTCAGCGCTGATCCTAACGAGTCTAGATGCGCTCGCACAGCTGGCGGAGCGCAAGGTGGATATCTATAGCGATGGCGTCCGGATGACGGGGTCGGTCCTCTATCCGCAGGCGCTCGAAGGCAACAAGCTTCCGACGATTATTCTTTCCCACGGCTGGGGCGGCACAGCCGCCATGTTGCGCCCGCAAGCCGAGCGCTTCGCGCAGGCAGGCTATTTTGTACTGGTCTTCGACTACCGGGGCTGGGGCGAGAGCGACGCGCGCTGGGTGCGCGACGAATCGGCCACCTCGGGTCCCAATGCACGGCGGGAACTGCGTGAAGTGGTCGACCCGCTGGATCAGGCCGCCGATATCTTCAGTGCGGTCCACTGGGTCATGGGCGAGTCCATGGTGGACGGGAACCGTGTCGGACTGTGGGGCACGAGTTTCTCGGGCGGCCTGGTGGCCTACGTCGCCGCGCGCGACCCGCGGATCAAGACGGTCGTGAGCCAGGTTGGTTCGTTTGGGCGGTCGCGCACGAGCGTGCCTGCAGATGCATTGTCGCGCGCGCAGTCAGACGCGACCCGACGCGCGCGCGGCGATATTGGCTATCCGCCTCCCAGCGCGCACGAGATAGGCAATCTACGCGGCGCGCCCGTGCGGGAAAGCTTTCTGCGCTATGCGCCCATCGCGGATATTCCCGCCATCAAGGGGTGCGCCATATTGATCATCGATGCCGAGAAAGAGGAGCTGTTCGACATCCGCGAGAACGGCCAGCTGGCGTTTGAGCGGGCCGCCGAGCCCAAGAAGCGCGTGGTGATCTCGGGCATCACCCACTACGGCGTCTATACCACACCACCGCGCGCGAGCAGTCGATCGATCTGGCCATCGACTGGATGGATCAGCATCTCAAGGGCGCGAGGTAGTGCGCGCATCACGTCCCGTGGTGCAGATCCTAACGGCGCGCCTCGCGCAGTATCGACCTCGACTCCCAACCGGCGGAGCACAAGGTCGCGCGCCAACTGGAACACCGACTCTGGGCCACTGCCAGATTCATGTTTCAAGATCTGACCCTTGTTCGCGTATTCACGCGCTGGTTAGGGCCCGACACTATCCGTCAGCCGATATAGTGCAGCTTGCGCAGCAATCCTCGCGCTCAACTCTCGGATGACTGGCAATCGCTTCCACAGGTGATGAGAGTAGTTCAGGATCGACTTCCGGACTTTGCAGCAGCGCGGTCATCGAATGATTTTCGTCGCGCGTATCATGATCGCCTCGGGCACGGTGAGGCCTAACGCCTTGGCCGTCTTTGCGTTCACGATAAGCTCGAACTCGGTGGGTTGCTCCCAGGGAACATTCGCCGGCTTAGCGCCTTTGAGAATCTTGTCTACCTGAATCGCTGCAAGATTGAACATGTGAACGTAGCCCACTCCGTACGTCAGTAAAAATCCCGCTTCAGCAAACGAAGAATACTCGCTGAAGGCCGGAAGATGCACGCTCGATATGAAGCGCGCGGTTTGGTCGAGATTGTCGAGCGTGAGGGTACTGGTGGTCACCATCAGAGCTTCTGGTTTATATTTCTTGATCGCGGCGAAAGCGGCCGGAAAATCCCGTGAGCGACGTACTTCGAACGTGCAAAGCTCCAGGCCAAGGCGTCCCACGGCCGTACGAACTCCTTTCGCGTCGATTACCGCGCCGGTGTCCCCCGGATCCGTGAGCAAGGCGATGCGCTGAAGACGCGGCATCAAGTCTCTGGCCAGCTCTACCCGCTTAGCTGCGGTTTCCCCCGATTGCCCAGACACGCCGGTCACGTTCCCGCGCGGCCTTCCCATGTCCGAGGTCAAGCCCTCAGCAACAGGGTCATAGGTGTCCATCGCTACAATCGGTATTGTCGTCGTTGCGCTGCGTGCCGCCGGTGTAGCGACGCTCGTCACCGCAAGAACATCGACACCCAGCGCTACAAGCTCCTCGGCAAGGTTCGGAAGTCGGCTCTTGTCGTCATCGTCGAAGCGCATGATGAACTTCGCCGTCTTGCCCTCGATCCAGCCGAGTTGTCTCATGCTCTGGACAAAGGCTCCCGTGTAGGGCGCAACTCCGTCCGCGGTCCCGCTCAATAACACGCCGATTTTTTTGGTTGGGATGCGCTGGTCCTCAGCGACCGCGGAGTCTGCCCACATCGCACAAGCGGCAAAAAGAAGGGCCACACATTTCCGGCGCAATGAGCGCGGGGTTTCCACCGATACGGAGACCATCGCGTTTGCCTTGGAGGCCGGGGTCAACCCTGTAGTGTTGGCTCGGGTCGATTGTAGATGGCTACCAGTCGGGTGCATCGTATTCCTTTGCTGGGGATATCCAAGGCAGAGCTAACCTGCGCGCCGGCAACCAGGCTACCAAGCCGTAACGCTGCTTCCAGCGCGTCCGTTGCGCATCCGGTTGGGCCGAGTATCGGAGCCAGTGACGCTAGCATAGCGCGGACCTCACGAACGTGCGTGCGTGAGCAAGCCAGTGCTCGTGTGCATGACCATGACCTACGGCTTGCGTGATGGGAGCTTGCGCGGAGACCGATATTGCACTCGAGGATCATGCAACGAGATCAGCGCAGGTCGTGACGTGGCCGCAAACGGATTGGGGATGTACCAGAAGACTAGTCGGTGCTACGGTCTTCGCACTCGATCCGCTCGAGTTGCCGGTTACGCGTCTTCTTAGACCTCATCCCAACGATCGCATCACACCCCCGCGATGGCGTGGCTTTGACAGACTGGGAATACCGCTCATGTAGAGAGAAATTCAACCCCGTACTTGGTAGCGACGGCCTTTGCGTCCTGCGACCCTTGACGCGATGGGCTGCCGGTGTCAAGCATCGTGACTTCAGCGATCAGAGCATCGAAGATGCCGCCGGGAGAACTGATGATTATCTGGCGACCTACCTCAGGGCCCGTGCTTGTGAAGCCGTGCGGCGTTCCTCTCGGCACGAAGACGACGTCTCCAGGGCCAAGCTTCAGCAGTTTTCCGTCGAGACGAAAGTCGTAGTGCCCATCGCAGATGATGAAGGTCTCGTCGTAGGTCGGATGCCGGTGATAGCCGGCTCCGGATTCGGGCGGTTCGATGGCCTCGCAGACCGTATAGGCGTTCCAACCGTCACCAGCCGTGGTCTTGAATGTCATAGTCATCCGACCGATCTTGAAGGTCTTGCCTTCGCCCGGTTGAAAGTGTTTGGGCTGAATCACTTCATCCATCGTCATCTCCGGTTGGTTTGGATACGGCTGCAGATCATGAATCAAAGCCATCAAGTATGCGTCCGAGGTGAATGCTCAACCAAAAAGCTCAGGGGCGCGCCGCTTCATCGCGCGTCTGCTGCGGCGGCAGGTTAGAGCGCTCTACGCCCAACAGCGAGAATAGTTCCTCTTCGAGCTTCACCAACTGAGCTTTCTTCCCATGTTTGGCCTTTTGAAACGCCTTGAAGAAGCGGATGACTCTCACTCGCCCCAAGCCGTCGAAGACGATCGCAGACGGTGTATGTTCCTTGTCGCCGGCAAAGTAGCGAAACATCGCACGATCAAAGATTCCGTCCACTGATGTAGTCGAAGTATTGAGTACAACGACTACGTCCTTCAACTTGGGCAACCATAGAGTTTCAACATGGTTTTGCCATTTTGGGCTATGCGAGTAAATCAACAACGCACTTTTTCCTCTTGGCCTTCGAGCCACACGCCACCAAGCGCGATAGAAGACCCTCAGAGCAAAATACAGCGCGGCGATTGCGATGATGAAGGCCACAATTCCTGCCGCAACCGCACCCATTGCCTCCACGATTCTTTTCAGACCCTCCATCATTGAAACGCGCTCTTACGTTGGAATTCAGCGGCCGGCGAAGGCGGTCCGCTTGATTGATGGGATGGACTCTCCCCGGCTTTTTGGCATCATCGTGCCAGCCGGCCTCATGTGGTGTGGGGTGTCGGCACCAACCCGAGAGGAGTCCGAGATGAATGCTAGCCCGCTTTTGCCCATCGTTGCTGTCGACCTAGCCAAGTCAGTATTCCAACTCGCCGTAGCCGACCACGTATGGCGCGTGATTGAGCAACATCGCCTCACACGCAGCCAGTTTGAGCGCTGGTTCCTCAATCGAGCCGTGGGACTGGTGATCATGGAGGCGTGCAGCTCAGCACATCACTGCAGGGGCCAGGGGTCACTGCAGGGGCCAGGGGTCAGGCCTTGCCTTTTGCCTCTTCGGCCAGGGCCAGGGTCAGGCCTTGCCTTTTGCCTCTTCCGCTCGAGCAATCAATCGGCTCACGCGAGAGGTCGATAACCCAAGTTCGCGGGCAATCGCACTCATGGTCATAGCGCCGTGCGTGTGGGCGTTGTAGAGGGCCTGTTCTCGAT
>JBBRGM010000192.1:0-8246 GCA_038240725.1 Burkholderiales bacterium
AGATACCGCAACACTCGCATTGAAAGCTCGCTTCGCTGATCTTGTCATCCGCCAGCCGTAGGTAAACGGTGAAGCTGTCGCCGCATAGCGGATTCACCCCTTCGGCTTGCCGGTCGGCCGGTTCGAGCACGCGATAATTGCGAGCGTTTTTGATGTGATCGAGAATCACGTCGTCGTAGAGCGTACTGCTGTCTGCCATCTTGCTTCCCGTTGTACCCCGGCTCTGGCGTTGCGTCTGCTGAACCCCGGCGCTGCTAAACCTTGGTAGTAGTTATTCTAGTAAACCTTGGCGGTAGTTATTCTAGTGAACGTCGAGCTGCTCGAGCTCGCGAACGGCCCAGTCATATTCGACGAAGTCCGTGATCTGCGTCGCCTTCGCGGCCTCGAATGCGGCACGCGCGCGTTCGCGGTCGCCTTGAATCAAGTACTGCTCGCCCGCGTAGAAATTAGCTTCGCATAGGCGCAGCAAAACATCGTCCGTTGTTCCGGCCGTCGCGGCATCGACCGCATCTTGCGGCGTCGTTTTTCCGAGCAGCATTTGCACGACGGGCCAGGGCCATGCTTGTGGATCGAGCGGCTTCGTAATGGCTTCGAGCGGACTTTGCGTTCCGTGGCCGGCGCGGGTCAGTGCGATGTGCAGCCAGATTGCGCCGTACACCGCCGCGTCGCCGCTGGTTCCCGATAGTGCGCGCAGGAACTCGTTGCTCGCCTGCTGGAACTCGCCTTGATATGCAGCCATCCGCCCTTTCTCGCGGTGCGCCGACGAGCGCTTGCTGTCCAACCCCAGCGCCATCTCGAGATCCGTGTTGGCCTTTTGAAACTCGCGCAGCTTCAGATACGAGATCGCGCGATCTTCGTAGTAGCCCGCGTCGAGTTGATTCAGCTCGATCGCGTGATCGAAATCCGCCAGCGCGGCGCGATAGTCGAGTAGATAGTTGTACGCGATCGCTCGGTGCCGATACGCTTCCGCGAGTTCAACGCCGGACACCTTGCCCGATTCGATATGCGCGGTCATCGTGCGGACCAGTCCCTCGACCATTTCATGGCGCTCGGTTTTCGCGTGCGCGTAGGGATCGGGCGCCGTTTCGGCCGCGCCGACATTTAATCCGACGATACATGCGCCCGCGATCATCGCAACGCGCCGTAAGAACAGACTGGTTTGCATTCGGTGCTGCGGCATGAGATCGGTACCTCGAAGTTCCGGCATGGGCGGGAGACAACACGCGTTGCGCGTGCTGTCAGCTCAACGGGCGCCCGCCATCGATCGGAATGATGCAGCCGTTCGAATAGGTTAACGTGGTTGCCATGGCGAGCACCGCTGCACCTACTTCGGCTGGCGTCGCCAATCGCTTGAGCGGCGTGCGCTGTGCCTGCTCGTCGCGCCAGCTTTGATCGAGATTCCTGACGAATTCGGTGTCGACCAGACCCGGCGACACCGAGACGACGCGAATTTCCGGCGCCAGCGCGCGCGCCAGCGATTTGGTCATGCAATCCAGCGCCGCTTTCGATGCGCAATAGGCGACGTTGCTGCCCATACCGGTCGCACCAGCGATCGATGAGATGTTGACCACGAGTCCGGCGCCGCCTGCTTTGAGCAACGGCCGGAATGCGCGCACGGCGGCGAACGCGCCGCGCCAGTTAATGCGAAAGATCTGATCGATAAGCTCATCGTCGAGCGCATCCAGATCGGCGTGCGCGACGAAACGCGTCATCCCCGCGCAATTCACCAGCACGTCGCAACGGCCGGCCTTCGTTTTCAACGCTGCCGCGAGCGCATTCAATGCCGCGCTGTCGTCGACTGCAACCTGGTGCGCCGAATGGCCGCTGGCGTGCAGCTCTCCGAGCAGGCGCTCGGCTGCCGGCTTGCCATTGCGATAAGTAAACACGAGCGTCGCGCCGGCGGCGGCAAATTGCCGACAAATCTCCGAGCCGATGCCGCCCGACCCGCCGGTGACTACGACCACCCGCTCACGCATGTCGCTCGTATTCATTGCGCTCAGCGGTGCTGCGAGTCTTTCAAATGACCATAACGCGCGACGCGCAGATCGGCCTGCGCCTTGTGCCCGGCGAAGCCCTCGATCGCACACAAGCGCGAGCAGTATTCGCCGATCATCGCGGACGCTTCCGGTGCGACGCGCTGATACGTGCACGTCTTCATGAATTTCCCGACCCATAATCCGCCGGTGTAGCGCGCGGCCTTGCGCGTTGGCAACGTGTGATTGGTGCCGATGACTTTATCGCCGAAGGACACGTTGGTTTCAGGACCGAGAAACAGCGCGCCGTAGTTGGTCATGTTGTCGAGAAAATATTGCGGATCCCGGGTCATCACCTGTACGTGCTCAGAGGCAATACGATCGGCTTCCTGCACCATCTCTTCATACGTGTCGCACACGATGATCTGACCGTAATCTTTCCACGCTTGCCCTGCAACTGCAGCAGTCGACAGCGTCTTCAACTGTTTCTCGATTTCCGCCAGCGTCGCTCGCGCGAGCTTTTCCGAATTAGTGAGCAGGATCGCCGGCGAGTTCGGTCCGTGCTCGGCTTGTCCCAGCAAATCGGTCGCGCACATCTCGCCATCGCAGGTTTCATCTGCGATGACCAGCGTTTCGGTCGGGCCGGCGAATAGATCGATGCCGACACGCCCGGCGAGCTGACGCTTCGCCTCCGCCACGTACGCGTTACCCGGCCCCGCGATCATGTCGGACGCCTTGATGCTTTCGGTGCCGAGGGCCATTGCGCCGATGGCCTGCACGCCGCCCAGACAATGAATCTCGTCAGCGCCGGCGAGATACATAGCGGTGACAATCGCCGGCGAGGGCTTGCCTTGATACGGCGGCGCGCACGCGATAATGCGTTTGACACCCGCGACTTTCGCGGTCAGCACGGTCATGTGCGCGGATGCCACCAGTGGATATTTCCCGCCGGGCACGTAGCAACCGACGCTGTTGATCGGCAGGTTCTTGTGACCGAGCACGACGCCGGGGAGCGTTTCGACTTCGACATCGCGCAGCGCGGCTTTCTGAATCTGCGCGAAGTTGCGAATCTGCGTTTGCGCGAACTTGATGTCCTCGACGTCGCGCGCCGGCATCGAGGCCACGCACGCCTGGATCTCCGCATCGGACAAGCGAAAGCTCGCGGGATCCCACTGGTCGAACTTACGGGAGTATTCGCGCACGGCATCGTCGCCGCGCTTCTCGATGTCGGCCAGAATCGCTTGCACCGTCTCGCGCACCTTCGCGATGTCCGCTGCATCCTGCTCCGCCGTAATACCTTGCTTGAGATAACGAACCATTGCTCTACCTTGTTTTCAGTTGCTACTCGAGCCGCGCACGTGGCGCAGCGGTGTGATGGAAAATCTGCGACGGGATTTATCGAGTGGCCGAATCATAACGAAGCGAGCGTATGCACAGATCGCTCATTGGCCGGCCTTCGCCCGCGCGATATACGGATCGGCCAGCGCCGCGCGCGATCTGATGCCGGCGCGCGCTTCGTTGGCGACGTCTTCGAGATGCTGATGTATGACGTGCACGCCCTGCATGACCATCATCTTAAAGTACTTCACACCAGGGTCGATCGTGGCGAAGCGCATCGCGTCGGGAAACTTCGAGAAATCCTGAATGCCTTCGAACTTGCGCTGGTAGGTGGCGACTTGCAGATCGCGCATCTCCTGCTCGGAGCCCGGCACGCCGTATTTCAAGCGGTCGGTGAACGTATACGTCTGCAACGTCAGCTCGCCCACGAACCATTCGATGACGCGGCGCTGCAGCTCGCCGCCTTCGCTGCTGAAGTGCACGGCGATCTCATCGGCCTGCTCGCCGTTGAAGGTCTGCGACACCAGCTGCGACCAGGCGACCTGCACCCACAGCGAGCTCGCCACCTTGGTCTGGATCAAGTCGTCGACGCCCTGCATCAGCTCGCGCTCGGCGCCCTGCCACTCCGGCGCCTGCAAATTCCAGCTCGAATTCAAGCCGGCAGCTTTGCCGCGCTCCGACAGCAAGTCGCGCGCGGCAGTCAAAGCCGCCTGTTTGACGTAGACCCGTCCGATATAGAGCGTGAGCGCGGGATCGTGGCTTTTCACCAGCCGTGTTACCGCGTCTTGTTTCAGCTCTTCGTCGTGCTCGTCGGCAACAGCAGCAGAAACGAATAGCGCGGTCGCAATGCCGACCAGTGCTGCAAACCATCTCAATTGCCTAGCTCCTTAAAACTCAACAACAGTCACACCCGGTCGACCATGGCGGTTCGATCATGCCAGTTCGATCATGGCGTGGGACGATCATGCTTCATACCGATTGGGCGTCGTACGAAAACCACAAGCTCGGATGCCGTCGCTTTAAGGTCGGACAGCGCGGTTGTGGGTGGGTGCCTGTGGTTGATGCCGTCTGGCCGCGACCGCCTTGGGGCGGCCGTTGCTATGAATCATACCGCGTATGCCGGAAATTCCCTCCGGCATCGATGTACCGAGCGAATCCGCGGGCAGCCGCTAGAATGCGGTCCTCAGAACACAAGGCATCGCCCGCAAAGACCGCACGCAATGACCGAAGTCGCATCCGCGCCGCCATCACCGGGGCCGCCCAATCGCTCGCTCGGCCTGATCGGCCTGTGTATCGGCGTATTCATGTTCACCTTAGATGCCAGCATCGTGAACGTGGCGATGCCGACGCTGGTGAAGGCGTTCGACGCGACGTTCGCGGCGGTGCAATGGGTGGTGCTCTCCTATTTGCTGGTTGCCACTGCATTGGTGATGGCGGCCGCACATTTGGGCGATCGCTTCGGCCGCCGCCGATCGTATCTGTTCGGCCTCGCGGTGTTCACCATCGGCTCATTGCTTTGCGGTCTGTCGACTTCCATTGCAACCTTGGTTGCCTGCCGCGTCGTGCAGGGCCTGGGCGCCGTGTTCGTATCGGCACTCGGCGCGGCGATCGTGGGCGAGATGTTCGGCCCGCACGAGCGAGGGCGCGCGCTCGGCACGATCGGCTCAGCGGTGTTGCTCGGCGTGGCCCTGGGCCCGTCGATCGGCGGATTTATCATCGAGCTGGCCGGCTGGCGCTGGATGTTTCTGGTCAACATCCCGGTCGGGATCCTGGCGTTCTTCGTGGTCCGCCGTTTCGTGCCGGAATCGTCGGCACAACCGTCCGATCATCCGTTCGATTGGCTGGGCACTGTGCTCGCCGCGGTCCTCTTGACTGCGTTCGCACTCGGGATGACGTGGGGCCAGCGCGACGGCTTCACATCGACCTTAGTGCTGTCGCTGCTGGCCTTCGCTGTGGTCGCGCTTATCTTATTCATTGTCGTAGAGTCGCGCGCAGCCGGACCGATTCTCGATCTGCGGCTACTGCACAACAAAGCGTTTGCCAGCGGCCTGCTGATGTCCGGTATGGTGTTCCTCGTGCTGGGTGGGACCGGGTTTCTGATGCCGTTTTTTCTGGAAGTCGTGTCGCAATATTCGATCGGCAAAGTCGGCATGCTGATGGCGATATCGCCGGTGCTGGGCGGTGTTACGGCGCCGTTCGGCGGCATGTTGAGCGACCGGTTGGGATCGCGCTGGGTAGCATTCAGCGGATTGGCACTCATTGCAGTCGGCTGTTTTTCGTTCGGCAGCATCGACGCTCACGTCACCGTGCTGGGCTTCGCGCTGCGCGTAGCGCCGTTCGGCATCGGCATGGGATTGTTCAACGCAGCCAACAACAGCAGCGTGCTCAACGCCGTGTCGCGCGAGCGACTCGGCATTGCATCGGCGCTGCTGTCTCTCATGCGCACGCTCGGTCAGACCACCGGCGTGCCGGTCATCGCGTCGATATTTGCGCTGTCCGCACTCGGATACGCCGGCAACGCGCAGCATGAGGCGCTGTTGAAGCTCTCTTCGGAGTCGCTCGTGCGCGGCATTCACGTCGCCTTCGTATCCGCGGGGCTGATCGTGATGGTCGGACTCGTGGGCGGCGTGTGGGAATACCTGCGGCGCGCGCCCGCTGCGAGGTCGACTTCGTGACCGCTCACGCATGACAAGTAACCGCTGGTGGCAATTGACGATCGGCATCGTGTGCATGTCGATGATCGCCAATCTGCAGTACGGCTGGACCTTGTTCGTCAATCCGCTGCATGACAAGTATCAGTGGACCAAAGCCGCGATCCAGATTGCATTTACGATCTTCGTCGTTACCGAGACATGGTTGGTGCCGATCGAGGGGTATCTCGTCGATCGTTTCGGTCCAACGCTGATGGTGGCGGGCGCCGGCATTATGGTGGGCGCGTCGTGGGTGTTGAATTCGATCGCCGACTCGCTGCTCTTGCTCTACGTTGCGGCCGCAATCGGCGGCATTGGTGCGGGCGCTGTGTACGGCACCTGCGTCGGCAACGCGCTCAAATGGTTTCCCGATCGTCGCGGACTTGCCGCGGGCCTGACCGCGATGGGATTCGGCGCGGGCTCGGCGCTGACGGTGGTCCCGATCTCGTTGATGATCAAGCACAGCGGTTACGAAGCGACGTTTCTGTATTTCGGTATCGGGCAGGGAATTGCCGTGTTCGCGCTGGGCTGGCTGTTGAGACAACCGCCGGCGTCGCTTGCAGAAAACCTGCGGCCGATCCATCACGCCACTGGGATAGTCCCCGCTGAACGCACGCCGATGCAGATGGTTCGCACGCCAGTGTTCTGGATTCTCTACATCATGTTCGTGCTCGTCGCAGCCGGCGGCTTGATGGCGACAGCGCAGCTCGCACCGATCGCAAAGGACTTCCGCATTGCCGACGTGCCGGTGAGCATCCTCGGCCTCACGTTGCCTGCACTCACATTTGCGCTATCGATCGACCGTGTGCTCAACGGTGTGACGCGGCCATTGTTCGGCTGGATTTCCGACCGCATCGGACGCGAGAACACGATGTTCATCGCGTTCTCTTTGGAAGCTGCAGGCATTCTGCTGCTCAGCCGCTACGGTCAGGATCCACTGCTGTTCGTCATTCTTTCCGGCCTGGTGTTCTTTGCCTGGGGCGAGATCTACAGTTTGTTTCCGGCAACGTGCGGCGATACGTTCGGCGCCAAGTATGCGTCTGCCAATGCGGGCCTGTTGTACACCGCGAAGGGCACGGCGGCATTGTTGATTCCGCTGACCAGTTGGCTCAGCGCCGCGTACGGCGGCTGGCATGCGGTTTTCGTTGCCGCCAGCGTCATGAACGCGATCGCAGCGATCACCGCACTCGTGGTGCTGAAGCCGATGCGAAAATCGATGACGCAATTCAGTCGTGAGCGCAGCGCGGCGACGAGCGAAACGGCGATTCCGCTAAAATGACGGCGATGACGATGCGGAGCGCCTCATGAAAATCGCGGTTGTCGGCGCCGGCGCCATCGGCGGCTATCTCGGCGCGCGTCTGTCGCTCGCCGGCAAGGACGTGACGTTCATCGCCCGCGGTGCAAATCTCGCGGCGCTTCGCGCGCGCGGTCTGGAATTGATCGAAGAGGATGGAACGTCGCAGGTCGCATCGGGTGCGCGCGCGTTCGAGCATATGCGCGAAGCCGGCACGCACGATGTCGTGTTGCTTACGGTGAAGGCGCATCAGGTGGCGGCGGTCGCGCCTGAGATCGAACATCTATGTCACGCCGACACCGCAATCGTCACGATGCAGAACGGCATCCCGTGGTGGTACTTCCAGAATTACACTGGGGAATACGCGGGGCATCCGGTCGCCAGCGCAGATCCGACCGGGACCGTTGCGTCGCATATCGAGCCGCGCCGGATCATCGGCAGCGTCGTCTATCCCGCCGCCCAGCTCACTGCACCGGGCATTGTGCGGGTCGTTGAAGGCAATCGCTTTACCTTGGGCGAGCTCGATGGCAACACCACGCCGCGCCTGCAAGCGATCGCCGCCGCGCTGATCGACGCCGGCTTCAAAGCGCCGATCACGAACGACATCCGCAGCGAAATCTGGCTCAAGCTCTGGGGCAATCTGAGTTTCAATCCGATCAGCGCGCTGACCCATGCAACGCTGGTCGACATCTGCAAGTTTCCGCTAACGCGCGAGCTCGCAGCCGAGATGATGAACGAGGCGCAAACGGTGGCGAACAAGCTCGGCGTTACCTTTCGCGTGGGAATTGATCGACGCATCGCCGGCGCAGAGAAGGTCGGCGCACACAAAACGTCGATGCTGCAAGACATCGAGCAAGGCCGGCCGATCGAGATCGAAGCGCTGCTGGGCTCGGTGATCGAGCTTGCTGCGCTAACCGGCACACCAACGCCACACCTACGCGCCGTTTACGC
>JBBRGM010000193.1:0-8209 GCA_038240725.1 Burkholderiales bacterium
CACGCTTGGTGTCGTCGACCATCGCGCAAAGCCCGGCACCAGTTTTGAAAATCAAGTCAGCAGCGGTTATCTGACCGAGGACTACGTGATCGGACTGGCGGAGAAGGCGGGATTCAAGCTCGCGGCGAAATCCGAAGTCAACGCAAATCCGAAGGACACGAAGGATTATTCGATGGGCGTGTGGACCTTGCCGCCGACGTTGGCGGGCAGCGACACGAATGCGGACAAAGCCAAATACCTGGCGATCGGTGAGTCGGATCGCATGACGCTCAAGTTCGCAAAGCCCGCGCAGTGAGCGAGTGCCGCTGATTTCGAAACGAGCTAGAATCGCCCGCTCGAAAAACCCTTCATCTCGTTCAAGGAGTCAACCGTGAAGCTGCACCGGTGTAGGACGTTGGCAGCCTGCCTCATCGGCGGCGCGTTACTGCTGGGCCCGACCGCATTCGGAGAAGAACAAGATGGTTTCATACGCATCGCGCCGGAAGATGTGCAGTGGAAGGATTTACCCGGCTATGCAGGGGTGAAGATTGCAGTGCTCGCGGGCGATCCAGCGAAGCCCGGTCCTTATGTCGTGCGCGTGAAGTTTCCGCCCGGTGTGATGAGCCGCCCGCATTTCCATCCCGACGATCGCTATGCAATCGTGATCAAGGGCACCTGGTACACGGGCACGGGCGAGAAGTTCGATCCTGAAACGACGGTCGGGCTGAAGCCCGGCAGCTTCATGAAGCATCCCGCCAAAGGCGTTCACTACGACGGCGCCAAAGACGAAGAAGTAATTCTGCAACTGATCGGCTACGGCCCCGGCGGTACGACCCTGATCCATCCTGAAGACGGCCACACCGGCTCCTCGCTGAAGCCCTGAATTGCTGGTATAGATAGCGAGATTCCTGGTATAGATAGCAAACGGCAGCGTGATCACGCTGCCGTTTTTTTTGTACGTCATTGTCGCTCTACAGGAACGTATGCAATCCGACATCGAAATCGCCCAGAAGGCGAAGCTCAAGCGCGTCTCGGATCTTGCGCGAGACCGGTTGGGGCTTGCCGAAGAACATCTCGAGCCATACGGCCACTACAAAGCGAAAATCTCGCTCGACTATCTCGAGACATTGAAGGATCGCCCGCAGGGCAAGCTCGTGCTGGTGACGGCGATCAGCCCGACACCCGCGGGCGAGGGTAAGACCACCACGACGGTCGGCTTAGGCGATGCGCTCAATCGCATCGGTAAGAAAACGCTCATCTGTCTGCGCGAGCCCAGCCTCGGGCCGGTGTTCGGCTTGAAGGGCGGTGCGGCCGGCGGCGGCTACGCGCAAGTCGTGCCGATGGAAGATATCAATCTGCACTTCACCGGCGACTTCAACGCGATTCAGCTCGCCAACAATTTGCTCGCAGCGATGGTGGACAACCACATTCACCATGGCAACGAACTGAATCTGGACGTGCGCCGAATTACCTGGCGGCGTGTGCTCGACATGAACGATCGTGCACTGCGCAGTCTGGTCGTCTCGCTCGGCGGTCCGGCCAACGGCTATCCGCGCCAGGACGGTTTCGATATCGTTGTCGCTTCCGAAGTGATGGCGATTTTCTGTCTGGCAAAATCGCTCGACGATCTCAAGACGCGTCTGGGTAACATCGTCGTCGGCTACACGCGCGATCAGAAGCCGGTGCATGCGCGCGATCTGCAGGCGCACGGCGCGATGACGGTGCTGCTGAAAGACGCGATCAAACCCAATCTCGTGCAGACGTTGGAAAACAATCCGGCGTTCATCCACGGCGGGCCGTTCGCGAATATCGCCCACGGCTGCAATTCGGTGATTGCCACCAGCTCGGCGCTCAAGCTCGCAGATTACGTCGTTACCGAAGCCGGTTTCGGCGCCGATCTCGGCGCGGAAAAATTCGTCGACATCAAATGTCGCAAATCTGGATTGCGCCCGGACGCAGCGGTGATCGTAGCGACGGTGCGTGCGCTGAAATATCACGGCGGTGCGGATCTCAAATCGCTGGATACGGAAAATTTGCAGGCGCTCGACGCCGGCATGGCGAATCTCGAACGCCATGTACGCAATGTGCGCAACGTGTTCGGGCTGCCTTGTGTCGTCGCGCTGAATCACTTCACGCACGACACGCCGGCAGAATTGGAGCTGATCCGCGATCGCATGGCACGTGAAAATACCCGCGTCGTCGTTGCGCGGCACTGGGCAGAGGGCGGCAAGGGCGCGGAAGATCTCGCGCATGAAGTCGTGCGACTCGTCGATGAAGGCTCGAACGATTTCCATATGGTCTACGACGACGAGCTGCCGCTGTGGGACAAGGTCAAGGCGGTGGCGACGAAGGTCTACGACGCATCCGACGTGACAGCGGACACCGGCGTTCGCGCGCAGATCGCGCGGTTGCAGGACTCGGGTTATGGGCACTATCCGGTATGTATCGCCAAGACGCAGTATTCGTTTTCCACCGACCCGACCTTGCGCGGCGCGCCGATCGGCCACACGCTGAACATTCGCGAGGTTCGGTTATGTGCCGGCGCTGAGTTTGTCGTAATGGTGTGCGGGGATATCATGACGATGCCGGGTTTGCCGAAGGTTCCGGCGGCAACCAAGATCGATATCGGTTCCGACGGCAAGATCATCGGGCTCTTTTGAACCAGCGTTGAGTTCTCTCGTGGGCGCCACCGGCAAAATGCGAATGAAACATCTGACCGCGCTGTCGACGCCCGCCGAGACGGCAAAAGGCGCCGTGAGCGATGCCGAGCAGGATTTGCATTGGCTGCGCCAAAACATTCCCTGTCAAACCGCGTGTCCTGCCGGCACCGATATTCCCGGTTATCTCGAAGCGGTCTATCACGGGCAATTTAAAGACGCGTACGAGATCAATCTTCGCGACAATGTTTTTCCGGCGATCCTCGGGAGAGTCTGTTCGCGGCCGTGCGAAGCTGCATGCCGTCATGGTTGGCCGGGTAACGGGCAGCCGGTCGCGATCTGTTTCTCCAAACGTTCCGCGGCAGACTTTCATCATCAGGGCCCGCACGTTTTGCCGCCGCTTTATCCGTCCTCCGGCAAGCGCATTGCTGTAATCGGCAGCGGCGTGGCCGGACTCACCGCCGCGCGCGAGCTCACTCGGTTAGGACACCAGGTCACCGTACTCGAAAAGCACAACACGCCCGGCGGCATGCTCAATCAAGGCATCCCGGCATTTCGTCTGCCGCGCGATCTCATCGATGCGGAGATCGGTCAGTTGCTCGATTTGGGCATCGAGCTTCGCTGCGGTGTCACCGTGGGAACGGATGTGCACCTGGATGAACTAGTCGCGCAATTCGACGCAGTCGTTTTGGCGGCAGGAACCTTGCGTCCGAATGTACTGGATCTTCCCGGCGTGGCGGCGGAAGGCATCGAGCATGGACTGAAATTTTTGCTCGAGGTCAATGAGCGGGGTCGCCGGCACATCGGCCATCGAGTCGCCGTGATCGGCGGTGGCTATACCGCGATGGATTGCGCGCGGACTGCACTGCGCCTGCATGCGGACGTGGTCGGCGTCTACTATCGCCGCGGCAGCGAAGATATGGTCGTGCTGCCGGGCGAGCTGGAAGAGTTTCTCGATGAAGGCGGCAAGCTCCACACCGAATGTTCGCCGGTCGGATTCGTGGCGGATAACGGACGCCTGAGCGCGATTCGTTTTCGGCGCACGCGCGCAGGCGATACCGGAACCGACGGCCGGCGGCTGCCGATCGACGTTCCCGGCAGCGAGTTCGAGGTCGCGGTCGACAGCGTCATTCTTGCCACTGGACAGTTTCCGGAGTCGTCCTGGATTCGCGGCGCACTCGGAAGCCGGTTGGTCGGCGCGGACCAATGGCTGCTGAGTCAGCAGGCGCAGCGCACCGCGCACGAGAGAATTTTCGTCGCCGGCGATTTCGCGCTCGGCCCGACCACACTCATTCAAGCGATCGCGCACGCCAGGCAATGCGCCGACGCCGTCGATGGTTATCTAATCGGGTCGCAGCGTCGCCGAGAATCAGCGGTCACGACACCGACATTTCAGTCGAAACCGCCCGGAGGTAGAACCACCGGCCGCACCTTCGAGATGAACTTCATCCCGATTCATCCGATGCCCACGCTTGCACCTGACCGGCGCGGACTTCAGGACGAAGTCGAGACCGGACTGGAAGAGCCAATAGCGCTGAAAGAAGCGTCGCGTTGTTACCTGTGTCACTACAAGTTCGAGATCGTCGATGAGAAGTGCGTACTGTGCGACGAGTGTTTGAAGGTGAAGCCGGTTGCCGATTGCATCGTCGAAGTCGCGGGGCTGCTACAAGATAGCGCCGGCCGCATTTCCGGCTACGAGCGCGTGGAGGCCGGCCGCACCGATTCGCTTTACTACAATCGGCTTTGGATCGATCAGAACCAGTGCGTGCGTTGCGGCCAATGCGAGGCAGTGTGTCCGGTGAACGCAATCACGATACAGAAAGTATCGCTGCAGGCACACGACGTCTGCATGTCTGCGGGGCGGCAGCTGGATTCCGGCGCCGCCAGCTAGCTAAATCCTGGTGCCACCACCGGGCATAGTGATCGCCATTTCCGGGCTCGGCGAAATCACGGCGTACAAAATCAGGCTCAGCACCGAGATAAAGATCGCGGCAAAGAACGCCGTCCAGAATCCTCTCACGTGAAAGTCTTTCACGAGCGCGGACACCAGCAACACCATCAACGCGTTGATGACCAGCAGAAAGAATCCGAAGGTGATCAACGTCAATGGCAGCGTCAGTACGATCAGCACCGGGCGCACGATTGCGTTGGCGAGGCCGAGCAATAGCGCCGCAATCCAGAGTGCGCTGGTTTTCGTGTAGGTGATTCCTCTGAACACATGGCTTGCGACCCACAGCACGAAAGCCATGAGGGCCCAGTGAATCAAGAATGCAGATAGTCCGGTTGGCATGAGAGCGATGGTCTGGTTAGGGTTCGGTTAATGGCTGTGATGCGTGCAACCCATGCACATACACATCAGCGCTTTTTCAGAATGGGCGTGAGATTGACGACGCCGGAATCGACATGGCCGCTCGGCCAGGCGCCCATTGCCGATTGCACGTGCGTGAGCTGGTCGTCGAAATAGAAGTCGGGTTCGAACGCGCCGAGGAACGGGCCCTTTTCGAGTCCGCCAAGAA
This sequence comes from Burkholderiales bacterium, assembly GCA_038240725.1. Taxonomy (GTDB): domain Bacteria; phylum Pseudomonadota; class Gammaproteobacteria; order Burkholderiales; family SHXO01; genus SHXO01. The sequence goes on from JBBRGM010000193.1 coordinate 5,153, forward strand.
ACATCGCCTCATCGACTTCGATATCCCAGCTCATCAAGGTGCGGATCGCGCGGTCATGCGCAGGTGCGCTGCGGGCGGTCACCAGCGCCGTGCGGATGTGCATTGGCGAACCCGGCAGGGAGCTTTTCTGCAAGAGATGCAGCGCGCGCAGAAACGGGTGCAGGGGACCCGGCGGCAACGGTTCTCCGGCCCGCGTGCGCTCGTGCTCTTCGAATGCCGGCAAGCCTTTCTCCTGATAGATTCGCTCCGCTTGATCGCTGAACAGAACGGCATCGCCATCGAAAGCAATCCGTAATTCGTCGGGATGCGATTCGCGCGCATCGGGTGGCTTCGCGTACACGCGCGCTGCCGGGAAGCCGGCTTCCAGCGCGAGGCGCACATCTTCCGGATTGGCGGACAAGAACAGATCGGCCTTCAGCGGCAGCAGATAGCCATACGGCGTGCGACCGCGCAGAAATACCCCGCGGGTGATCGGCAGCTTGTGATATTCGGCGGACTTGAACACACGCAACCCGGTCACCGGGTCGTTGCGCGAAAGAATGACGACTTCGACTTTGCGCTCGGTGGGCGTGTTGAAGGCGAGCAGCTTCTTCACCAGCGTGAATGCCGCACCCTGGCCGGCGGGCCGGTCGAGACGCGAGAACTGCAGGCGCTGATAGCTGCGCGGGTCGTCTTCGTCGAACTGTGCGTTCTCTTCTTCGAAATCGAACAGCGCCCGAGAGGACAGGGCTACGACCAATTGATCATCGAGATTGGTTGGCATGCGTCAGGCACTCACGCCGATGCGTCTTGCACGTAATGCGATGTACAACCTTACCACGGCCCAGCGCGGCCATGCGCCCGATCGTCGGCTACCAGCTCGGCGCGTCGTCGGCGGCGTCCCGCACAACCAGGTCGACGTCTTCGTCGAGCATGAAGCGCTGCTGCTGTAGTCCGCGCGCAGCTCGCTCGATCTTCACGAGATAGTCGTTGCGATCGCGATAAAGCGCCTGCAGCGCAGGGCGCGGATCGTTGGCATCGCGCGTTTCCTGCGCGGTGCGCCGAAGCGCGATCGTCGAACCGAGCAAATCGCACAGATCGTTGCCGCCGAATTCCGGCGTACGCGTGTTCCAGCCGGTCAAAGTTGCGACCGGGACTTCGACCAGTGGGTGGCGCACACCCGGCGCGTCGTTGCCGATGCGATCGACTTGCGGCACCATGACTTTATGCACACTGAGCGTTTCGGGAAACAAACTGTCGATGACGCCGGCGTTGTTGCTCACGCGTGGACCGAAATCGCGCTCGCCGGATGCGTTGTACAGACCAGCATATGTGACGCCGGGAATCGCGGGAAACGCGAGCTTATCGGGCGATACCAAGGTGCCGTCGGCAATGCGCGGCACTCGGCTGTCAGGCGGGGGCGTGCCTTGCTTCACCCAGGCTTCGAGATCGACGAGCAGCGCCCGCAGGAGTGGGCCGGTGTGCGTCGCGTTGGTCAGTTGCTCGCATTGACGGTTGACCATGCCGTGATTCGGCTTGTCGCCTTTGTACCAGCCGTGCTGCGTGCTCGATAGCAGATAGCGGCGCACATTGGCCGGCTCGGCGATGTCGGTTTTGCCATCGGCATCGGTGCCGAGGAGCGAAGCGCGAAACTGCCAGTACTCGTTGCCGGTATCGGTATGGATAATTTTTGGATCCGTTTTCGCGCGCTTGAGAATGCCGTCTTGACCCCCGCTGAGAGGATCGCGTGCGACCGCATAGCGAACTGGAAAGTTGACGTCCGGCACGTAGCGCTCGCGATGCTGCTGCGTAAATGGATTCGGCTGCGCGAAACGATAGTTGAGAAACAGCCGCTGCGCGCCGGCGATGTGAATGTGCATGCCATCGCAAACGCGTTTGTCTCGCTCGTCGGCGTTGAAACCGAAGTACAGATAGTCGCGATAGTACATGCCGCTGGATGAGATGCCCTGACACAGCGTGGTGTCGATGCGACCGATCGGATTCGGTGTGCCGGCGTCGTCTTCGGCTGCGCTGCGCAGAAACGCGACGAAATCGCGCGAGGTTACATAACCGAGTCCCATCACCGGCGAAGCGGTTGCGCGATAGATGAGATGGTAGTTGGATGCGTTTTCGAACGCGTGCTTGACGCAGATGTCGGTCGTGCTCGGCGTACCCGGCCAGCCGTTCGGACAGGCGGCGAAAGCCCACTCATCGTCTGCGACCCTTGCGCCGAGCGGAATAGAAGGCGCACTCGGACGCGGCGAGTCGCTTGGCGCGACCCAGAGCTCCGCCTGTGCGGCGCTCTTGTTCGTACTGACCGCCGGAAAACTATTGAAACCCGTGCCGCCGCTCAGCGGCAGGGTTTTCACCTGCGCGCCGTTGAAATTGCGATCGCCGAACTCGGTCAGGATGCGCTCGCTGATCGGCTGGCCGTTCTCTTGTGCAATCGGAAATCTCACCGTCATCCGGTTGTCGCCGGGCGCGACGTCGGCGCCCCAGCCGACCCATGCCAGAATGTACCCGCGCTTGAGCAGAAAGCCGTTGCCGAAGTCATGCGGCGCGAGCGGTGCATTCATGTTCGCGTCGGATGCCGCATCCTGCATGCGCTGAAAGGTGATCTTGCGGCCGCGGTTGTTCACCTCGAAGAACAACGTGCGGCTGCTCTTGGCGAGATCGACCGGCTTCAAGATCATCATGTCGGCGGAGAATTCGACCAGCCCGCGTGCGTTGCGCGGCGCCTTATCGAGATCGAAGACGACAGCGTTGTGCTTGTCCGCCGGATCGACTTCGAAGAACGCGGTACCGGTCAGGCGCTCGTACGGTCCGGCGGCGCCGAAGCTCTCGCCGTTCGCTACCACTTCGCGCTGCTCGATGTTAAGGCGAGTCAGCCGCGCGTGCGCCGATGTACCGACGGTGAGCGTGAACGCGAGCAGCAGACAAGCTAGTACGCCCTTTACCACGCGTGCCTCCTGGATTTTTATAGTGACTCGGTGACCCGGCGTTTGCGGCCGGACCCCTCGCTGCAGCGTAGAATAGCCGCAATCTTTCCACATCGCCCGGAGCGACGCCCAACATGGG
>JBBRGM010000194.1:0-8174 GCA_038240725.1 Burkholderiales bacterium
CAAGCCGATGGCCGACATCAACATGATTCCGCTGATCGACGTGATGCTGGTGCTGCTCATCATCTTCATCGTGACCGCGCCGCTGCTCACCCATGCGATCAAAATTGATCTGCCGCAGGCGAACACGCAAAGCAATCCCGACAAACCGGAAATCGTGACGTTATCGGTCGACGGCACCGGGCACTTGTTCTGGAACGATCAGGCACTCAGCGACGATCAACTGACCGAGCACCTGGCGCAAGCTGCCCAGCGCACGCCGCAGCCGGAATTACATCTGCGCGCCGATCGCACCACACAATACGAGAAGCTCGCGCAAGTGATGGCGGCCGCGCAGCGGGCGGGTGTCTCGAAGATGGGTTTCGTCACTGAACCTGTGCATCGATGATCGACGAAAAAGACAGCGCACCTTTGCCGACGCGCACTGCGTCGAGGCCGCAGATCAAGGCAGTCGCGCCGCCGGTTCGCCGTACGATCAAAAGCAGCGATCTGCTCGCCGGCGAAAACGAACTGTTGATCGAGCACAACGGCGGCGTCTACTCGTTGCGCGAGACTAGCAACGGCAAGCTGATTCTCACTAAGTAACGCCGGCCGCGCGCAACGGCGCCGATCGCTGCGTCGATTAGGGCGTCGATGAGGGCGTCATTCGGCCCGCAGCCACGGATCGATTTGCGAGTCGCCGACTGCGAGCAGTGCGCGAAGTTTGCCTACAGAGATCCTACTGCCAGAATTACCAGCGTCACCAGCGACACCGTCGCGATACCGGTGCCGAGCATGCGGCGGCGATTGGTAAGCGCCCATAGAAGCACGCCAGTCAGCGACAGCAGAATAATCGCCCCGCCGATCGTATCCGCGAGCAGCACCCAGCCGACGCCGACCCCCACGCCCTTGTGCAGATTGTTGAGCGTGCCCCAGACGTTATTGTCGGTGCGCTTCACCGTCGCAGAATTATTGCCCAGCCAATAGTCGACTTGCACGTTCGCCTGCGGCGTCGCAAAGTTGACCGTCCAGTGCTCCGGCTGTTTCAGCGCTTTGTCGCCCCATGCGACCGGCTTCGCGGGCTCGCTGCGCGAGCGCGTCGGCGATCGATCGAAGCTCAGTTCCTTCCGCAGCCATTCACCCATGGCGGCTAGATCTGCCGGAGCCGGCGAGGGCAACGGCAGTTGCACGGTCGACTCCTGCGTCGTCGCTGCGGGAATCTTCATGATCGCGCGGTGGTTCAGCAAAATTCCGGTAGTACCGAATACCAGTCCGAGTGCAGCACCCCAAAGTCCGATCCAGCCGTGCGTTTTGCGCAGCCACTTCAAAATGACGAAGCGTTGCGAACGCGCATCGGAGACGATCGTGTCTCGTTCGAATGCGGATGATTGATCTGGGGTGAATGCAACGCCGGGGTCGCGACTAACACTGTTCATGCTTTGAATTCCGAGGCAAACGTTACGGCTCTGACCACATCCGCAACAGGTTGTGATAACACCCGGTCAAGTGCATGCGTGCGGTATCGTCCGCACCCAGCGCGCCGAGTCGTTGAATTGTGGTGTCGAGATCGAACAGCAATGTGCGCTGAGCATCGTCTCGCACCAGGCTCTGCGCCCAGAAGAAGCTGGCGATGCGAGCGCCGCGTGTCACCGGCGATACGCGATGCAGGCTGCTTGCCGGATAGACGACCATATCGCCTGCAGCGAGTTTCGCCGCATGAATGCCGTAGGTATCTTCGATGATCAATTCGCCGCCGTCGTATTCATCGGGCGATGAAATGAACAGCGTTATGGAAACGTCGGTGCGCAGTTTTACCGGCGAACCGGGCATCAGTCGCACCGACCCGTCCACGTGATTGCCGAATTGCATGCCGCCCTCGTAGCGATTGAACATCGGCGGATACACGCGGTTGGGCAGCACGCCGCTGATGAACAGCGGATTGCGTTCGAGCGCACCCAGAATCAGATCGCCGAGCTCATGCGCGAGCGGTGCGTTTTCTGCGATCTGCCGGTTGTGTTTGACCTGCGCGCCCTGATGGCCGGCCGAGACGCGGCCATCGACCCATGCGCTGCCCGCATTATCGAGGCGCTCGCGCAGATAAAGGATCTGCTCGGCATTCAGAATTTTCGGAATCTGCAGCAGCATGGGTGGGCGTAATCATACCCTTCAGAACTTGTAGGTTAACGTCATCAGCGCGGTGCGGCCGATGCCCGGCACCGAACGTCCGCCATCCGACGGAATCAAGGCATCGAAGAATTTCTCGTCGGTGAGATTGAGTAGGTTCAAACGAATTTCGTACTTCGGTTTGTGATAGGCGACGGTTGCATCCCAGCGCGCGTAGCTGTCCACCGATACGAAATCGGTATTCGCGGTGAAGCGCGACGACAGGAATGTGACGCCGCCACCGGTTTCCCACTCGGGCGTGACGTTGTACGTTGTCCACAACGAGGCGCTGTTGCGAGGCACGTTGGCCGGGACTTTTCCTTGTGTATTGTCAAGCGCGGAAGCCTTGACGATCTCAGCATCCAGATAGGTGTAGCCGGCGAACACCTGCCACTTCGGCGTGATGCGTCCTGCGATGCCGAGCTCGACACCTTTGACCACCACGTCGCCGGTCAATTGGTAAACACCAGTCGAAATCTGACTGCGTGCGTTGAATTGCTCGACGCGGAACACCGCTGAGTTGAGCGACAGATTGCCGTTGAGGAAATCCCATTTGGCGCCGGCTTCGACGGACCGATTCTTCACCGGCGGCAACGCTTGCTGGCCGTTGGTAACCGTCAAGGTTTCCAGCGACGGATCGAACGACGTGCCGTACGAAACATAGTACGACTGGTACTCGGTCGGCTGATAAATGACGCCGCCGCGCACGCTGGTAAACGAAACCGTCTGGCTCGCGGATCCGGGCAGGCTGACGCTGTTGGTGGTGCCCGCACGGAAGCGGTCGTAGCGCAATCCGGCGACGACTTTCCATTGCTTGGTGAGCTCGATGGTGTCGTTCACGTACGGCGCGATGGTGTTCGAGGTGGAATCCTGGAAGTTGCCGACCGTCGTGACGACCCCGGGTTGCTGCGACGTGTACGCAGGGTTGACCAGCGTGAGAATCGGAAAGCCGGTGCGCGTGAACGCCTGATTGGTGTAGGTATCGTGGCCGAGCTCGAGACCGGTGATCAGCGAATGTTTGATGAAGCCCGTGTTGAACGTCGAGATCAGATCGGTCTGGTTGTACAGCGACTCGTCTTCGATCTGCCGATCGTGGCTGGCGAGCTGGACGAACAGCGAGCTCAGCGGCAAATTGGTAATGCCGCCCGTCGCTTTGGTAGGCAGCACGGTGAACGTGCTGCCCGCCAAGGTGCCAACGCTATTCGGGGCGGTTTCCAGCGCGTCGATTTTGTACTTGCTGTATTGCGTGTGATTGCGCAGCGTCATGTTGCTGTTGATCTTGTGATCGATCAATGCGCCTAGTACCGTCACGTCTTGCACGGTACGATCGTCGGTCAGGCCGTAGAACGTGTTGAGCGGCACATCCACCGGCTTGCCGTTGATCGCCGGAAAACCGTAGTCGGGCATGTCGCGGTTATGCAGGAACAACGCGGACAGCGTGATCTCGGTCGGTGTGCCGATGCCCATGCGAAACGACGGTGCAACGCCGTAGTCTTCGTTGGCCATCACGTCGCGCGTCGTATGCAGCTTTTGTCCCATCACTTCGACGCGCAACGCCGAGGTGTCGGACAGCGGGTGATTGAAATCGGCCGTGCTGCGATAGAAGTCGTTGGTGCCGACCGTCGCCGACACCTCGTTCTTCGGCGTAAGGGTAGGCACTTTGCTGACCTGATTGATCACGCCGCCCGTCGATCCGCGGCCGAACAACATCGACGATGGTCCCTTCAGAACTTCGACCGATTCGAGAAAGAACACGTCGCGATAGTACTGGCCCCTGTCGCGCATGCCATCGAGGAACACGTCGGTGCGCGCCGAGAACCCACGCAGGTTGATGTTGTTGCCGATCGTGCCGCCCTCCGCGGCGCCCAGTGTGATGCCAGGCACGTTGCGCAGCGCCTGCGGCAACGAATACGCTGCCTGCGCTTCCATGACTGCCCGATTGATGACGGTGACCGACTGCGGAATGTCGCGGATCGGTGTCGGAACCTTGCCGCCTACAGTCGACACTGCAGGCTGATAGTCGTTGGTACTTTTGTCTTCGCGGACGTTGACTTCCGGCAACTGCGCATCGGCAGAAGCGCTTTTCACCGGCGTCTTTTTCGCATCGGACGCGCTCGATTGCGCGCTGGCGGGCAGCGGCATCGCGAACGCAAACACCAGCGCCGTAGCGATCGGCGTCAGCTTGAATTGGCCTGCGGTGTAGCGGCGGTTGTGCTGCGAGTTCATTGGAGGTCCCCGTTTTTAGTTTTGATCGAGTGCGTGGTTTTATTGAAGCGAATGCCGACGAGCGCGCGGCACACGCAGGACACAAGTGGTGTCCGCCGCTGTGGGCGTGGGTGTCTGGTGAATAGCGAAAGGTGTGCGGCGAGCGCACGCGGCGACAGGGTCGGCGCGCGACAAATGCCCTCCGACATGTTCGCTCGGCGCTGCCGCGACCTGCGCCGGGCTTGCGCAATCCATACCTGCCAATTTTCCTGCGGATGACAACGTGGAAAAAATGGCTGGCTGGCGCCCCGCGAACGCGGAGCAGTGGCTGGCTGTTGGGTGGGCCTACGTGTTAGCCGGCGGCCCAGCGGTCGAATTGCAGGCCGGTCTAATCGCAGGCATCGTTGCGCGGCACTGCACTACCCGCGCCGATGCCCGCTCATACGCCATACAGGCTGCTGTAAATGAGAATACCTCGCATTCGCGAATGATGTCAATGGACAGCGATTTGCTCGGTAGGCGCTTCGTTCGATGGCCGCATGGTCATGGAACGCGATGTGTCGCAGCTTCCGGACGGGCTACTTCACATCGAATGAGCCGAGCCGCGAACCATCCTACGAACGCGCCACATCGCATCCGATCGTGGTCCGCTTGTTTGCAGATTCTTCCGGTGTCGGCTGCGCGCAGCTAAGTTGAATATCTGCAGCCCCGATGCGATGCGTGCGTGCGATCGCGAGTCGCATTTGTTCGAGACTGTTGGCCGTCGCTGGCGTAAGCTCAGCGCAAGCTTTCGCGATCGGTTTAACGCGGTATCGGAAAGTTGCAAGGGGAGCCTGCGAGCGTGATTTGACACTAGTGCGGATGAGAGATAATCTCATTCGCGATTGGCAGCGACGAGTCGGACTAGCGTGGAGCGTCGATAGTACGTGCGCATAGATGCGAATGCACAGATGCAAATCATGCGGCGCGACCATCACTGCTCGACATTACTTCGCGACAACAACTGCGACGTACAACGCGCATCGTGCGCGTTTTGCGTCGAATTGCGGGATCGCCTGCACATCGGTATCGAATCACGAAGGTCGTGCGCACCATAACCTTTGCGATTGCAAGTACGCGAGGGTCGAACGCTCGATCTGCGGCGTTCGACGGAAACGTTTTTAGCCAGCCAGCGCTGCGGACTCCAGCAGCCAGCCAGCCAATTCTTGTTTTGCTGCGTTCTCATAAGGATTGGCAGGAATGATTCGTATCGTCGTCACGTTTTTTCTTGGTCTGCTGATCGTTCAACCCGGCTTCGCAGCCGACCCGCAACCTGCATCGCGTTCTGAGGTGGACGAGCTTCGCAAAGAAGTGTCCGAGCTTAAGGCGCTGGTCGAGCAGATGCGGCAGGAGCGCGCCGGCGCGCAAACGCCGGCAGCGGCGGGGCAGACGGCAACCACGGCACCAGCTGCGGCACCAGGTTCGGCTCCGGGCGCGGTCACGACGAGTGACGCTGCGAGACCTTCCGCAGCCAGGCAACCTGCCGGTGCAGACACGGCGCGTCCGGGCGGCGATGTCATGATCGCCGCGTCGGAAAAAGCGGAAAGCCCGCTGCACTTCTGGGGCTACGGCGAGCTCAACTACAACCATTTCATCGAAGATTCGAGCCGAACGCAGGCCGACTTGCGTCGCTTCGTGATCGGGCTCTCATATTCCTTCAACGACAAGCTCCGGTTCAACAGTGAAGTCGAGTGGGAGCACGCAGTGGCCAGCGCCGATGACCAAGGCGAAACGGAAATCGAGCAGGCTTACCTCGAGTATCAGGCGACGAAAAACCTGAGCGTCAAAGGCGGCTTGTTCCTGATGCCGTTCGGCTTCTTGAACGAGCATCACGAGCCGCCGGTGTTCTACGGCGTCGAACGCAACGAAGTCGAAACCCGAATTATTCCGAGCACGTGGCGAGAAGGCGGCTTCGGTATGACGTGGGCAACGGACGGCGGCATTACCTATGAGGCCGGTGTCACCACCGGCTTCGACATCAGCAAATTCGACGACTCCGGCTTTCCGCTCGCCAGCGTGCATCAGGAGCTTCAGCTCGCCAAGGCTAGAGACTTGAGCTTCTATGGTGCGGTCAACTACCGCGGCGTTCCCGGCCTGACCGTCGGCGCGGCATTATTCACGGGCAACACTACTCAGGGCAATGCAGCGTTCAAGGCTGACAACACGCAGCCCGATTTCGCTGGACTCGGCGGCCGCGTGACCATCTGGGACGTACACGCCCGCTACCATCCGGGTCGTCTGGATCTGCAGGCTGTTTACGCGCGCGGAAAGATCGGCGAGGCCGACCAGATCGACAACACGCTGCTGGCGTACAACACAGCCAACGCCGCGTCGCGTGCGTTCATCCCTGCCGGCTTCTATGGCTGGTATGCACAGGCGGCCTACCGGGTATGGGACCACAACGACATGTCGCTTTCGCCGTTCGTGCGCTACGAGTACTACAACACGCAGTCGTCGATGCCAGCCGGTTTTACAGCAGACCCGGCCAACGCCAATCACGTGACCACGGCCGGCCTGAATTTCTATCCGCACCCGCAGGTGGTGGTCAAGACCGATTATCAACGCTACACCGATCGGGACTTGTCGCGCTGGGATATCGGCCTGGGCTACATGTTCTAACCGCGGCGGATGCGATAGCGCGGGGTATTTTCTAACTTGAGGATCGACGAAGTTGCTCCATTTCGCCCGGTCGATCGGTCGTGTGCGACCCCGCCGAGCGCGCACCGGATTCAACAAGCAGTTATGCGATACACCTCGTGGATATGGGTACCGGCAATCGCTGTGTCGACGTCGGTCTACGCGACGACCTACCTGACGGTCGAGCAGGCACAGCAGGCGATCTTTCCCGGTAGCGCGCTTACGCAATCGTTCGTCACCCTGACCAGCGCGCAGAAGCAGGCGATCGAGCAGCGCACCGGTCTCACCGTTCGCAATCCGGTGATAAAACTCTGGAAGGCGCCGGATGGCGGCTTGTTCATCGTCGACGAGGTTGTCGGTAAACACGAGCTCATCACCTACGCGCTGGGTCTGAATGCAGATGGCAGTGTCAAGGCGATCGAAATAATGGACTACCGCGAAAGCTACGGGTACGAGGTCCGCAATCCACAGTGGCGCAAGCAGTTCGTCGGCAAGACCGCGGATGCGCCGCCGAAATTCGACGACGACATCAAAAACATCGGCGGCGCAACGCTGTCGAGTCGCCACCTGACGGATGGGATCAGGCGTTTGCTCGCAACTTATGCGGCCGCGCTGAAATAACTTCATCCGCGCGTGCCGTTCTGTAAGCGGCATTTGCGTCGCAGACGGGAAGCGCTCGATTCGCGCGCCCAGGCCGTTATGCGTCCTGCCGATGCAATCTCGCGGCAAACGGCGAACACCTGCACCATTCTTCATCGCAATTGGCGCGCATACCAGCGACGCGCCGAGGCGACAGCGCCGACCTTTACACACGCACTCCCGAGCACGTTACGCGTAACAGTCATCTGACTGCGCTAACTTCACGAAGTCGCTGCACGTCGGCCGGCGTTGCATCGATTGCTGTTGACATCGATATTAATGAGAATTATTCTCATCTCAGCCCGAAGGCATAGATCGACGGCGCATAGATCGACGTCACCACAGCAAACGCGGTCGCTTATCAGACACGGCGCCCGCAAGCAGCCAGCCAGTCCCGTCCGGGGCAGCCAGCCAATCCATTCCTTATGCAAGTCCGTGCGCGTGCTCGTGCGTGGATTGGTTTGGGCGTGCATTGCACGCAAGGAGAACTGGTGAAGCGTACGAACTCACACCGT